>NZ_JBFUIP010000005.1:0-85156 GCF_056401815.1 Aminobacter sp. P4_D5
CTGCCGACGCTGACCAGGTGCTCGCCCAGCGTCTGTCCCCCGCCCGGTATGGCGACAATGTTTTCCACCACCTGCGTCATCTGCCATTGGAAATAGTCGGCGAAAGGATGGCTGCTGCGAAAGCCAAGCACCCAGATCTTGCGGCTTGCCAGCATTGCCTCGACGGCAGCGTCAATCTGGCTGTCGGTGATGGTGGCGAAGGTGCCCTCGATATTGGCGATGCCCTGGGCCACATGGGCGCCCAGCGACTGAACCGTCGCCGTGTCGGTCGACGTCGTCAGGAACAGGCGCGAGCCGGTCTGCTTTTCCTCGCGCGCATGGCGGCGGGCTTCTTCGTAGTTCTCATAGCCCAGCCGTTTGACAAAGCGCGAAACCGTGGCGTTGGAGACGTTCGCCAAAGTGGCGAGCTCCGATGCAGAATAGCTGGCCAGCTCACCGGGAAAGTCGCAGACGAAGTCGCCAAGCCGCCGTTCCGCCGGGTGAAGCTCGTCTAGCGCCTCACGCACGCGGAAAAGAAAGGGCCGATCCTTGGGGTTCGTCATGCCGCCTGCCATTGAATTGTCGTCGCGCACATTTGCGCCGTTCAGGCGCGTCAGCAAGGGTGGAAACTTCAGAAGCCCTGCTTGGACTGCCGTAATCACTTAGGAATCACAGAGACATAAGCACATTTGCACACAACACAACTCTGCTATCTCCCCTACGTAAGTTTTGACTATAAAAAGATTGTTTCATATGTTACTTACGTGAAAATCAGTTTTCATATCTGGGTCAGCCAAGGGGGGAGAAACCATGGCAGCGGAAAATATGGTGCCGTCCGGCAAGTCATCGCCGGTCATTAGACAACTCGAATCGTCGCTCAGCCGCATAGGGGTGACAGGAGCGCACAAGCAGATCATCGCGCTGGTGCTCATTGGTGTGCTGTTCGATGCTTTCGAGCAGAACACAATCGGCGTTTCCGGGCCGATGCTCAAGGAGAGTTGGGGGCTGACTGGCGCCGACATCGGCTTCCTGAACACCATCACCTTCGGCAGCGCGGCCATCGGGCGGCTGCTGTCGGGCATCCTTGGCGACCGTTATGGCCGTCGCGTGATGCTGACCTTCAACCTGCTGCTCTTCACCATCGGTTCGCTGGCCTGCGCGCTGGCGCCGAATTTCGCGATGCTCGCCATTGCGCGTGGCGTTGTCGGCTTCGGCATCGGCGGCGAGATTTCGACGGCGGTGACCATGCTGTCTGAATTCTGCTCGCCAAAATTTCGCGGAACGGCGGCGGGACTGGTCAATGTCGGCGCCGGCGGCTTCGGCAACTTCCTCGCACCTGCCTTCGGCCTTTTGATCTTCACGATTTTTCCGGGTGAGAACGGCTGGCGCTGGCTGTTCGCCGCGCTGGCTTTGCCGGCGTTGCTGGTGGTGTTTTATCGCCGCTTCGTGCCGGAGACACCGCGTTTCCTGGCCTCGCAAGGCAGGATCGCAGAGGCCAACAAGGTGCTCTCGATCCTGGAATCGGGAACGCTCAGGCCACAAAACCTTGTTGTCCGCGAGTACCTGACGGCCGACCCGGCGCAGGAAGCGCCGAGCAAGAGCGCCTGGAAAGAGCTGTTCCGCGCGCCGTATCTCGGCCGGACGATTCCGGTCGCCATTGCCATCCTGATGAGCTACGGCGCGCAGCTTTCGGTGCTGACGCTTATGCCCATCATCTTCGTGTCGATGGGCTATACGCTGCAGGGCAGCCTGCTCTACTCCATGATCATCCAGAGCGGCAGCGTGCTCGGCGCCGTCGCGGCTTCGATGTTCGGCTACTACTTCCCGCGCAAGAAGGTGCTGACGGTGGGTGCGATCTTCGCCTGCCTGGCCGCCGTCTCGATCGCCACTCTCGGCACCAACATCTATCTGGTGCTGATGTTCGGCGCGATCTTCCAGTTCTTCGTGCTGCTGCTCAACACCTCGATCTGGATCTATGCGCCGGAGCTTTTCCCGACCCGCATTCGCGCCTTCGGCGTGGCCTTCATCCTGGCGACGGGATCGGCGGCGGGTTCATTCGTGCCGACGATCTCGGGCGCATTGTTCGACATCTACGGCATGGTCGGCGTGTTCGGCCTGGCAGCCGCCATGTACGCCGTCTTCGCCGTCTGCATCCAGATGGGACCTGAAACCTACGGCATGTCGATGGAAGACCTGACACAGCCGGCCGAGACTGATCTGCCCGAAATATCGACGCAGCCGGTACAAGCAAGAGTGTAACGATGAGCGTGACTTCACATATCCTGTTGATCAACCCCAACAGTTCGCATGCAACAAGCGACATGATGCATGCGATCGCGCGCAAAACGGCGACAGGACGGACGGCGGTGGCAGTTGCCACCGCCAGCCGCAACCCGCAGATGATCATCAACGGCGAGCAGCTTGAGGCATCGGCGGACCAGGTGATCGAGATCGGCTGCGGTCACGACGAAAACTGCCTGGGGATCATAGTCAGCGCCTTCGGGGATCCCGGCCTGGCGGCACTCAGGGAACGCGTCGACATTCCCGTCGTCGGCATCTGCGAAGCCTCGATGATCGAGGCTTCGCTCGGCGGCCGAAAATTTGGCGTCGCCACCACGACGCCCGATCTCGCCGAGGCAATTGCCGAGCGCGCGCTGGATCTAGGTCTCGCTCACCTCTATACGGGCATCCGGTGTACCCCGGGTGACCCTATCGCTGTAGCAGGCGACGAAAAGCTTCTCGTAAAATCGCTCGCCCAAGCGGTCAGCGATTGTATCGATCTCGATGGGGCCGAAGCCGTCATCATCGGCGGTGGTCCACTCGGGCAGGCGGCCGAGCAATTGCAGCCGCTGTTCGACACACCGATCATCGCGCCGATTCCCTGTGCGATGGAGCGGATCATCGGCATGCTGCCGGTGGGAACGGCCCGCTGAGCTCAAGGCAGCACTCAGGAGCGCGGATCTGAGTTTGGTCGCGCTCCCAACGCCTTGCCTGCAAAACTAATCCCGGTTGCGCGTTGTTTCGGCAGCGAATCCAAAATGGCGCATGACGAGGTCGCGGAAGCGGTCCGAAAAACCCGCTTTTTCGACCGCCCGTTGCATGCATTTCAGCCAGAGATCGCGCAATTCGGGGCCGATCTCGACATGCTCGTGGATTTCCTTGAGCCTCGAATGACCATGCTTCTGGACGTAGTAGCTCGGGCCGCCGAAGAAGCCGCAGAGGTAATTGAACTGCTCCTCGCGGGAGTGGGCAACGCCGTGGCCGCGAAGGTGCAGCACATGCAACGGTGCCGCATCCTCGTCCTGCTCGACGATGTCGTAGAAAATCTCGACGAGGCGACGGATGGCTTCTTCGCCGCCGACTTCGAGATAAAGAGAGCGCCCTTTTGGCTGCAGGCTTTCGTTCAAGATCATCCTCCCCTGAAGCTTTCGCGGCAGCGGTCTTGCTGGCATGGGCTGCAAGCGCCGTTCGCCGGGCCATCCCTCAAGCGGCCGGATGAAAGCATCGATTCATTTCGACACCAGCGCCAGCGATTTAAGCCACCCGCGTCCCACCGCCGCAGGCAGGCAACCGCTCACATGATGCCCCAGGCGCGGTACCTGCCCCTTCCGGTGATCTCGCGCAGGTCGAGTTCGCCGATCAAATTGAGCGCGCCGGCGGTGGTCACACCCAGCTCCTTTTCGACCATGCCGCTGGAGACCAGCGGCCGCGACAGCACAAGCTCGATCAGCTGAGGCAATTTCGATGTCGAGCGGCGGCCCTTGAGCCGCCTGTCCATCTGGGTTTTGGCAAGGATCAGCCGGTCGTGTTCCTTTGTTCCGGCCCTGGCTGTTTCGTAGACGCCGTCGAGAAAGGCCACCAGCCGCGTCGTGCGGTCGCGCGAATGCCTGCTCTCGCGCGGGATGATCCGCGCGCCAAGATAAAGTGCCGCCAGATGGGCTGTCGTCGCTCCGGCCTCGCGCAGCAGCGCTTCAACAAGCAGGCGTCCAAGCCAAGGCGCATGCTGCAGCGGCGCCATCACGCTCCAGGCGTCAAAGACGACAGCCGCGCGCAGAAGCGGCGGCAGGCCCTCGCTTTCGGAAAGTGTTCCCTGCCAGGCCGCAAGCCGCTCCGGCTCGTCCCAGTCGGCATCATAGATCAGCGGGTTTTTGTCGTCGGAGCTACGGCCCGGGGCTGCATCGGCACGCCTGGGCGGCTGGTTTGCCAACCCATCGCCGCGCGTCCGTTCAAGCACTGCCTGAGCACGGTCAAGCGCTGCATCGAGCGCGGCCATTTCGGCGCTCAGGCTGTTGTCGCCGTCGTCTTCGTCCTCATCGCCAACTTCCCGCGATGCCTCTTGCGCTTGCGGTTTTGGCGGCACGGGTGCAGCGCCTCGTCCGCACAGCGTGGCAAAGCCCTCGCGGCCCAGCGCCCAACCGGGCCTGTTGCCGAAAATCTGGCGCCTGAGCCGCAGGATCTCATGCGCCCGGGTCAGTTCGTGCGTCGGCGCGCGCAAGTCCATATGCGCGTCATGCAAAACCAGGTCCTCGGTATGCACCAGTTCGCCATCGAGCCACAGCGACGATGCGGCATCGGTAAAATGGCTGCGCTCGACAAAACCCTTTCCCACCGGCGAACGGGCAATGCGCTCGTCGAGGCGCACTAGCGCTTCGCTCGCCCGCATCGCCGGGCCAACGAGGCTTGTCAGGGGCAAATCGTTCAGATCGTGAGCCATTGATCAACTAAACACGAAGCGCAACTGAAGCTATAGTGGGCGTCACTTTATTATAGCGCAAGGGGCCCGCACGACAGAGAGCTGCAACAACCAGAGCGCTCAGTCCTTGCGGCTCTCCAGGTCGATCAATCCCTCGAGCAAATCGAGCAGCTGTTCGTAGCGCTCGTGTCCGATACGCTTTTGGACCTCGTCATAGATGGCGCTGCTTTCGGGCGCGACTTCGGCGATCAGCACTTGCCCCTTGGGCGCGATGGCCAGCATCACGCGGCGCCCGTCGCCCTCGACCTTGCCGCGCGTGATGAGCTTACGCTCTTCCAGCGCCTTGATGATCCGCGTCAAGCTTGGCGCCAGTATCGACGCCCGTTCGGCAAGTTCCGTCGCATCGAGCGGGCTCTGCTCGCCCAACACGCGGATGACACGCCACTGCTGCTCAGAGACGCCATGCTGGGCAAGGATCGGGCGAAACTGAGCCATCACCGCTTCGCGCGCGCGCAGCAACGACATGGGCAATGAGCGTCGGGTGTTCTGCGGCAGCAAAGACGAACTCCTGATGGAAGGCATTTCACTTTATTCCCGATATTGCGTCCGGTCACAACGGATCAACGCCGCACGCCAGCCACCAGCGGGATCCGAACAGCATGGCGGCGCAACACCATGCTTGACATCGGGCTGCGTAACTATTTAACATGTTAAATATCGATGCGCCAGCTCACCAGAAAGAAGCGTCTTGCCCCACCTCACCCTTGAATATTCAGCCAATCTCGACGACCGGGTTGACATCCAGGCGCTGTGCGAGCAGCTGTCGCAGGCGATCCTAGACACCGGCCTGTTCGAGCACGGTGCGGTCAGAGTGCGGGCACTGGGTGCGGACGCCTATGCGATTGCCGACCGCGTGGCCGAAAATGGCTTCATCGACATGAGTTTCAGGATCGGCGCGGGCCGATCAGCTGACGACAAGAAGCGCGCGGGCACCGCCATCTTCGCGGCCGCGAACGCGTTTCTGGCGCCGCTTTTTGCCAGTCCGCATTTCGCGCTTTCCCTCGAGATCCGCGAGATCGACGCCGAGCTCAGCTGGAAAAACAACGCCATCCACCCGCGCCTGCGTAACAAGTGACGGAAACCGACATGTCAGAATTCGAAAACAATCTGCGTAAGGCTGAAGCCTATCTCGAGCGCTTCCGGTCCGTAGGCGTAACCAACCACATCAATGGCGAGGCCATGGCGGCACTCGATGGGACAAGTTTCGAGACCATCTCCCCGGTCGATTTGAAGCCGCTTGCCCAGGTAGCGCACGGCAAGGCCGCCGACATCGACCTCGCGGCCAAGGCAGCCAAGGCAGCCTTTCCGGGCTGGGCGGCGCAGTCAGGTGACGCACGCAAGAAGCTGCTGCATGCCATTGCCGATGCCATCGTCAAGCGGGCCGAAGAGATCGCCTTCGTCGAGTGCATGGACACCGGCCAGTCGCTGAAATTCATGGCCAAGGCAGCACTGCGCGGTGCCGAAAACTTCCGTTACTACGCCGACAAGGCACCCGAGGCGCGCGATGGCCGCACGCTGCATGCACCCGGCCAGCTGAACATGACCACCCGCGTGCCGATCGGCCCGGTCGGCGTCATCACGCCGTGGAATACGCCCTTCATGCTGTCGACATGGAAGATCGCGCCCGCACTCGCCGCAGGCTGCACCATCGTGCACAAGCCGGCGGAATTTTCCCCCCTGACCGCTCGTCTCCTAGTCGAAATCGCCGAAGAGGCCGGCCTGCCGAAGGGCGTGTGGAACCTCGTCAACGGCCTCGGCGAAGATGCCGGCAAGGCGCTGACCGAACACCCCGACATCAAGGCGATCGGCTTCGTCGGCGAAAGCCGCACCGGTTCGATGATCATGCGCCAGGGCGCCGACACACTGAAGCGCGTGCATTTCGAGCTCGGYGGCAAGAACCCGGTGATCGTCTTCGCCGACGCCGACCTCGAACGCGCGGCGGACGCTGCGGTGTTCATGATCTACTCGCTCAATGGCGAGCGCTGCACCTCGTCCTCGCGCCTGCTGGTCGAAGCCTCGATCTACGACAAGTTCACCGCCATCGTGGCGGAGAAGGCCAAGCGCATCCGTGTTGGCCATCCGCTTGATCCGCAGACGGTCGTCGGCCCGCTGATCCACCCGGTGCACGAAGAAAAGGTGCTGTCCTACATCGAGCTCGCTCGCTCGGAGGGTGCTACCATTGCTGCCGGTGGCGGCAAGGTCGAGGGACCAGGCGGTGGCTGCTATGTCGCGCCGACGCTGTTTACCGGCGCGCGCAACGACATGCGCATCGCCCAGGAAGAGATTTTCGGGCCGGTGCTGACCGCGATCCCGTTCAGCGATGAAGCCGAAGCTCTGGCAATCGCCAACGACACCCAATACGGCCTCGCCGGATATCTGTGGACATCGGACGTGACACGCGCCCTGCGCTTCACCGAAGGGCTAGCCGCGGGGATGATCTGGGTCAACTCGGAGAACGTCCGCCATCTCCCGGCACCGTTCGGCGGCGTGAAGAACTCCGGCATCGGCCGGGACGGCGGCGACTGGTCGTTCGATTTCTACATGGAAACCAAAAACATCGCCTTCGCCACGACGGCCCACAACATCCAGAAGCTCGGCGGCTGAGCGGGAACAGACATCATGCCATTGCCCACACCCAACCTCTATCCCGCCTTCAACATCGTGCGGCTCAGCCATGTCGAGCTGGCGGTCACGGATCTGGCCAGATCCCGCGCCTTTTATGTCGACACGCTCGGCCTCCAGGTCACCGACGAGACGGCTGATACAATCTACCTGCGCGCCATGGAAGAGCGCGGCCACCATTGCATCGTGCTGAAGCAAGGCGACAGGGCCGAAGCCCGCGACCTCGGTTTCAAGGTGTTCTCCGAGGACGACCTCGACCGGGCTGGACATTTCTTCAAGGCGAAGGAACTGCCGGTCGAATGGGTCGAACGGCCCTATCAGTCACGCACGCTGCGCACCCGCGACCCGCATGGCATTCCGCTCGAATTCTATTCGAAGATGGACCGGCTGGCGCCGATCCACCAGAAATACGCGCTCTACAAGGGCGTGAAGCCGCTGCGCATCGACCACTTCAACTGTTTCTCGCCTGACGTCGACCAGTCGGTGGCCTTCTACAACGAGCTCGGCTTCCGCGTGACGGAATATACGGAAGACGCCGAGAGCGGCAAACTGTGGGCGGCATGGACCCACCGCAAGGGCGGCGTTCACGACATCGCCTTCACCAACGGGCTTGGGCCGCGCCTGCATCACGTCGCCTTCTGGGTGCCGACACCGCTCAACATCATCGACCTGCTCGACCTGATGGCAACCACCGGTTACGTCGCCAATATCGAGCGCGGCCCAGGCCGCCACGGCATCTCCAACGCCTTTTTCCTCTACATCCGCGACCCCGATGGTCACCGCATCGAAATCTACTGCTCGGACTACCAGACGGTCGACCCCGATCTCGAGCCGATCAAATGGGACCTCAAGGATCCGCAGCGCCAGACGCTGTGGGGCGCCCCTGCGCCGCGCTCGTGGTTCGAGGAAGGCAGCACCTTTGCCGGCACCGAGCCGCGTCTGTCCGCGCTTGCGGCATCGCCGATCATCGCACCGTGAGGGCAACGACATGAGCGACAGGCCCMGTTTCGCCACCTACACGCATGGCGGAAAAACCAGCTACGGCGCTGTGACCAAGAGCGGCATCATCGAACTCGCGCCCCATTTCCCGCAATGGCCAACCCTGCGTGAGGTCATCGCGGATAGCGGTTTCAATCAGCTGGCAGAAGCAGCGGCGCAACGCGCGGCTGACATCGCCGAAGATGCGGTCACCTTCCAGATCCCGGTTCCGGCACCGGAAAAGCTGATCTGCGTCGGGGTGAACTTTCCCGACCGCAACGAGGAATACAAGGACGGCCAGGTGGCCCCTGCCAACCCGTCACTGTTCATCCGGTTTCCGCGCTCGTTCGTCGGGCATCGCTCAGCGATCGTGCGGCCGCCGGAATCGCCGCAGCTCGACTATGAGGGCGAAATCGTCATCGTCATTGGCAAGGCCGGACGCCGCATCACCGAAACGGATGCACTCGGCCACATCGCCGCGCTTTCGCTATGCAACGAAGGCACCATTCGCGACTRGGTGCGGCACGCCAAGTTCAACGTGACCCAGGGCAAGAACTTCGACGCCTCCGGCGCCATCGGCCCCTGGCTCGTGCCCTACACCGACGAGACGCAGATTGCCGACATCCGCCTGACGACCAGGGTCAATGGCGAGTTGCGGCAGGACGATCGCACCAGCCGCATGATCTTCAGCTTCCGCAAGTTGATCGCCTACATCTCGACCTTTACCACGCTCGTTCCAGGCGATGTGATCGTGACCGGCACGCCGACAGGTGCCGGCGCCCGTTTCGAGCAGCCGCGCTGGCTGAAGTCAGGCGATGTCGTCGAAGTCGAAGCCGAAGGCATCGGCACATTGCGCAACACGGTGATGGACGAGCAGCCATGAAGCTTTCGCCACAGCAGCATCTGGCCGCCGCCCAGCGTCTCGACCAGGCCGAAAAGCAGCGCAAGCAGATCGGGCTTTTGTCGCTCGACCATGCCGAGATGGACATGGAAGACGCCTATGCCGTGCAGGCCGAGTGGGTGCAGCTCAAGCTCGCCCAGGGCCTCCGCAGGATCGGCTGGAAAATCGGCCTGACCTCCAAGGCAATGCAATATGCGCTCAACATCGATATCCCCGATTCAGGCGTGCTGCTCGACGACATGATGTTTTCGGATGCGGCGACGATACCAGCCGACCGCTTCATCCAGCCGCGCATCGAAGCCGAGATCGCCTTCGTCATGAAGGCGCCGTTGCAGGGCCCCAACACGACGGTCTTCGACGTACTCAACGCCACCGATTTCATTGCGCCGTCCATCGAGATCCTGGATACGCGCATCCTGCGCAGCGACCCGGCCACTGGCCGCACGCGCACAATCGTCGACACCATCTCCGACAATGCCGCCAATGCCGGCATCATTACAGGCGGTCGGCCGATGCGGCCCACCGAAGCCGACATGCGCTGGATCGGGGCCATCGTGTCGCGCAACGGCGAAGTCGAAGAAACCGGCCTGGGTGCCGGCGTGCTCAACCATCCCGCAGCCGGCATCGCCTGGCTTGCCAACCGGTTGGCGATGTTCGGCGGCTCGATCGCGGCCGGCGACATCGTGCTGTCCGGTTCGTTCATCCGCCCTGTCGAGGCACGCCATGGCGACACGATCACGGCCGATTTCGGCCCCTTCGGCACCGTCAGCGCCTATTTCGCCTAGAGAACCCCATGCCCGCACCAGTTAATACGTTCAAGGCCGCCCTGCTCGGCGGCGAGGCACAGATCGGTCTATGGCTCGGCCTTGCCAATGCCTACACCGCCGAGATCTGCGCCGGCGCCGGCTTCGACTGGCTGCTCATCGATGGCGAGCACGCGCCTAACGATATTCCCACGATGACGACACAGCTCCAGGCGATCGCGGCATCAGGTACAAGTGCGGTCGTGCGCCCGCCGATCGGCGAGACATGGATCATCAAGCAACTGCTCGACATCGGCGCCCAGACGATCCTGGTGCCGATGGTCGAAACCGCGGACCAAGCGCGCCAGCTCGTCCAGGCCATGCGCTACCCGCCGCATGGGGTGCGCGGCGTGGGTGCCGCCCTTGCCCGCGCTTCAGCTTTCAACCGCATCCCCGACTATCTGGCGACGGCCAATGACCAGACCTGCCTGCTGGTCCAGCTGGAGAGCCGGGCCGGCCTTGCGGCACTCGAAGGCATCGCGTCGGTCGACGGCGTCGACGGTATCTTCATCGGACCGGCCGACCTCGCCGCCGATATGGGATATCTCGGTAAGCCCGGTGCCCCTGAGATGCAGGCCGCGGTGGAAGATGCAATCATGCGCATCAGCAAATGCGGCAAGGCGGCGGGGATCTTGACCTCCGACACCGAGCTTGCGGCACGCTATCTCGAATTGGGCGCGGCCTTCGTGGCTGTCGGCACCGACGTCACCCTTCTGGCGCAGGCCACCAGCACGCTTGCCGGCAAATTCAAGGCTGCCCGCAACGACCAAGCCCCAGCCTCCAGCTCTGGCTATTGAGCGGTCCGAACATCTGAAACGCAAAAAAAGGCGGCCAAGGGCCGCCCCAGACTGCTGACAAACCCCGCCTTTTTGGCGGGGTTTTGTTTTTGGTGTTGGTCGGCTTGGAGATTGCCGGTTTCGGGGATTTGCCGGAGCGGTGCCGGTGTTCAGGCGGGCATCGGCTTTGGCCTGGGGCTCAGCGTCAGGGCGATCTTCTTGATATTTTGGCTGGCGGCGGCGATCAGGCACTGGCAGGCGACGCGTGTCAGCCCTCGGAAGCGGGCGTAGCGGTGGCCGTGCAGTTGCTTGGCGTCGGCGAAGGAGCGTTCGACGGTCTCCTTGCGGCGGCGGTAGACGGCCTTGCCCCATGCGGTCAGCCGGTTGGCGTCGGCGCGCTCGCGGGCGTCCTGCCAGACATGGCGGGTGATCAGGCGAGTGGCGTTGGCGTTTGACGTGCACGACGCGAGCAGCGGGCAGTCGCGGCAGATGGCCGGATCGGACTTGTAGTGGCGGTAGCCGTTGCGGTCGGTGGTGGCGTAGGCGAGCACCTGTCCCTGCGGGCAGCAGTAGCCGTCGAGCTCAGGCTCGTAGGCGAAGGCGCTCTTGCGCATCATGCCGGGCCTGGGCGGGGGAGGGTTGCGGTAGCCGGTGACGCCTGCAATGGCGCGCGCCTCCAGCCCCTTGGCGATGCCTGCTGTGGCATAGCCGGCATCGAGCCCGACCGCGGCGACGTCAAGGCCGAAGCGCTGCCGCTGGCGGTCAAGGCGGCCAAGATAGACGATGGAGTCATGCACATTGGCCGGCGTGGCGAAGGTGTCGGTGATGATGGCGTGTTTGGCGTCGACGGTGCGGTGATCGAGGTAGAAAAAGCCTTTCGGCTTGCCCTCGCGCACCATGTAGCCAGCTTGCGGGTCGGTGCGCGAGACCTTGGTCTGCTTCTCCACCGGCTGGCGGTCCTTCTCCTTCAACGGCTTCTGTCCGTGTTCGGCGCGCTCCGCCGCGATGGCCAGATCCAGATCGTTCCAGTAGTCGGCGCGCGACTTGGCAACCACTGCAAGGTCGTGTTTGCCCTTGTTGGCGTTGGCCTTCAGATGCGTCGAGTCGGTGTACAAAACCGTGCCGTCGACCAGCCCGTGGCGGATCGCCTGCGCGACGATGGTGTCGAAGATCGCCTGCGCCACGCTCTCGTCGCGATAGCGCCGGCGCCGGTTCTGCGACAGCGTCGAGGCGTCGAACACCTTGTCGGTCAGCTTCAGCCGCAAAAACCAGCGATAAGCGACGTTGACCTCGATCTCGCGCACCAGCTGACGCTCCGAGCGCACGCCAAACAGGTAGCCCAAAAACAGCGCCTTGAACATCAAGGTCGGATCGAGCGGCGGGCGGCCATTGTCGGGGCAATACAGCGGTGCTGTCAGCTCGTGGATGAACGAAAAGTCGATCACCCGATCGATCTTGCGCAAGAGGTGGTCGGGCGGGACCAGCTGGTCGAGCGTCACCATCTCGATCGCGGTCTGTTCAGGGCCAGGGCGCTTCAGCATGACCCAGTGAATCAAAAACCCCCGGCAATTGCCAGGGGTTTGTCAGCAGTCTGAGGCGGCCAAGGGCCGCCCTTTCCTTTTGCTGTCCTGCGATCACCCGGCGCCAGCCGCAGAGCCGCCCCTCACAGCAGAAGCCAGCGCTCGATCAGCGCGTGATGTGAACCGTCTGCATCTGCATGTACTCTTCGAGCCCCCAATGGCCGAACTCCACGCCGATGCCCGATTRCTTGGCGCCACCGAAGGGTGCTGCGGGCGAAATCGAACTGTGGTCATTGACCCAGGCGGTGCCGCATTCGAGGCGCCGCGCCAGCTCTTCAGCCCGCTTGAGGTCCGACGACCAGATCGAGCCGCCCAGGCCGTTCTCGCTGGCGTTGGCACGCGCGATCGCGTCGTCGACTTCGCTGTAGCGGACGATCGGCAAGATCGGGCCGAACTGCTCTTCATCGACGATGCGCATGCCGTCGGTCACTTCTGTGACCACGGTGAGCGGGAAGAAATAACCCGCTTCCCCTGAAGGAGCGCCACCGCAAAGGAAGCGTCCGCCATTGGCCTTGGCATCTTCCGCAAGCTCGCGAACCAGATCGAACTGCGCCTTGTTCTGCAATGGACCGAACTGGCTTGCCGGATCGGTCGCTGGACCGACCTTCGCCGCACGCGCCAGCCCGGCGATCTTTTCGGCGAGTGCATCGTGCAGGCTTTCATGCACATAAAGCCGCTTGAGCGCAGCGCAGGTCTGGCCGCTGTTGCCGAAGGATTTGGCGAAGATCGCCGGCGCAATGGCGTCGATATCCGCGTCTGGAAGGACAATCGCCGCGTCATTGCCGCCCAGTTCGAGCGTCAGTCGCTTCAACGTCGTTGAGGCATTGGCCATGATGTTGCGCCCGGTCGGGGTCGAGCCGGTGAACACGATCTTGTCGATGCCGGGATGGCCGGCGATAGCGCGGCCGATGCCGCCTTCGCCGGTGACCGAATTGAGCACGCCGCGCGGCAAATGCGCATTGGCAAGCTCAACGAGCCGAAGTGTGCTCAGCGGCGTGTAGGACGACGGCTTGATCACCACGCAGTTGCCCGCCATCAGCGCCGGCATGATGTGCCAGGTGGCGATCAGCACCGGATGGTTCCACGGCGTGATCGAGCCGACCACGCCAAGCGGCTTGCGGTGCACTTCGATCCTGAGCTTCTCGTCGTCGCGGATGACTTCGACGGCAGGCCTAAGCTTTGCCGTTTCACGCATCCAGTGGATCGCCGCGCCGATCTCGCCATGAGCACTGGCGCGGGGTTTGCCCTGCTCGGTCGAGAGCAACACGGCCAGGGCCTCCTTGTCGCCCTCGACCGCATTGGCGATCTCGTCGAGCAATCTTGCCCGTTCATCGAACGACGTATCCCGCCATGTGGGAAACGCCCTACGGGCGGCGGCGACTGCTGCATCAAGATGTTCTGGCCTGGCAGCTGGACACTGAGCGAACACTTCCGCCCGCGCCGGATCGATCACGCCGAACGTCTCTGCGGCTTTGACCTTTTCGCCATCGATGATCATCGCATGGGTCATTCTTATCTCCCTCGAATTTCAGCAGGCTGAGGCCCTGGCCGGGCAGCATTGCTGGAAAACCCGTCCAGCCAGCCTTCGCGCAGTTGAGGCACCGCGCGGATCAGGCTGCGCGTGTAGTCCGACTGCGGTGTCTCGAACACCGACCGCGTTTCGCCATGTTCAACGATCCTGCCCGCCTGCATCACCGCCGTCTTGTGCGAGAAACGCAGCGCCAGCCCTAGATTGTGGGTGATGAACAAGATGCTGAGCCCCTCGTCCTCGATCAGCCTCGTCAGCAATTTGACGATGCTTTCCTCAACCAGCGGGTCGAGTGCCGATGTGATCTCGTCGCAGATCAGAATGTCGGGTTTCGCCGCCAGCGAGCGCGCGATGCAGACGCGCTGTTTCTGTCCGCCCGAAAGCGAAGCCGGATAGCGGTCGAGATAAGCCGCTGGCAGCTCGATGGACTCCATCAGTTCGCGAAGCCGCTGGTCGGCGGCTGCACCACGCAAGCCGTGAAAATAGGTTAGCGGACGGCCGATAACGTCGCGGATGGTCTGGCGCGGGTTGAGCGCAAGGTCAGGCAATTGGTGGATGTACTGGATCAGCCGGCGCTGATCGAAGCTGCGGCCTTCGACGACAGGCGCCAGTATGCTGTCACGCATCCGGATCTGGCCGGTACGCGCCGGCTGCAGCCCGGCAATGCTGCGCGCCAAGGTGGTTTTGCCGCTGCCCGATTCACCAACGAGCGCCAGCACCGAACCAGCGCCCAATTTGATCGACGCGTCCTTGACCGCCGCGACCCCGCCATAGCCGACATCGACATTGCTCACGTCAAGCAACGTCGCCTCGCCACCATTTGCGCTGGCATAGGTACCGTCGCCCTGATTGGCGACCAGGCGCTGCGCGTATTCGGTCTGCGGGTTGTCCACCAGTTGCCGGGTCGTGCCCTGCTCGACCATCTTGCCGTTGCGCATGACCACGATCCGGTCAGCCATCTGCGACACCACGGCCAGGTCGTGCGAGATGTAGAGGGCGCCGCAATTATGCGTACGCGCCACCTTCTTGATTAGCCGCAACACCTCGATCTGCGTCGTAACGTCAAGTGCGGTAGTCGGCTCGTCGAAAATGATCAGGTCGGGCTGGTTGATGAGCGCCATGGCGATCATCGCGCGCTGCAACTGACCACCGGAAACCTGGTGCGGATAGCGCCGCCCGAAATTCTCGGGATCGGGCAGCTGAAGCTCCTCGAACAGCTCGACCGCCATACGCCGCCTTTGGGCCGTGGTCAGCTTCTGCGACATCGCAGGTATTTCGGTGACTTGGTCTTCCAGCCGATAGAACGGATTGAACGCGGCGGCAGCACTTTGGGCGACATAGGACGCCTTGGTGCGCCGGATGGTTTCGAGCTCGCTGATGCCCAGTTCCATGAGCGATTGGCCACACAGCTTGATCGAGCCGGCGGTTGGCACGCAGCCAGCCTTGAACAGCATGATCGAGCTCAACGCGAGCGTGCTCTTGCCAGCCCCGGATTCCCCGATAATGCCCAGCACCTCGCCACGATCGACATGGATCGAGACGTCATCGAGCAAAACGCTCGAACGTGCCTCGACGCGCAGATTGTCGATGCTCAGTATCCGATTTCCGCTCATTTCAATTCCGGTTTGTCTGAATAGCGGCCAACGAGCCAATCAACGATCCCGTTCACGCTCAAGCAGAAGAGCGCGATGCAGAAAGCCGGTATCAGCGGTGTCAGACGGCCGGTTGAAAGGGCGAGCGCATTCTCGCGGACAAGGCCGCCAAGATCGGCCGCGGGTGGCTGGATGCCGATGCCCAGGAAGCTGAGCGAACTGATGAAAAGTGCTGCCGACGAAAGCCCAAGCCMGAACTGCGCCAACAGCGAGGGGATCATGTTGGGCAGTATTTCCTTGAACAGGTACCAGTGCAGGCGCTCGCCGCGCAGGCGCCCGACTTCGACATATTCCATCGCCGCCAGGTCACCTGCGATCGGGCGGGTGACACGGTAGTAGGTGCTCGACTGCAGGACCGCCATGGTCAGGATCAGCGTGGTCAGCGACACGCCGGCAATGGCCAGGATGATCAAGGCGAAGATGATCTGCGGGATCGACATCAGGATATCGACCGCGCGCCCGATGACGATGTCGACCCAGCCCTTGCTGAGCCCCGCGAGGATGGCAAGCGTCACGCCGAGCATACATGCCAGCGTGGTCGCTATCAGCGTCGCAACGAATGTATAGCGCGTGGCGTAGAGGATGCGGGACAGCATGTCCCGGCCAAGGCCATCTGCGCCCAGCACGCCGCCCACGCCAGGCGCATCGAACGGCGTGTGAACCATCTCGTTCGGCGGAAAGGGCGCAAGTACAGGCGCGAAGATGGCGGCAGCCGCCATCGTTGCGAGAACGGCCACGGAAACGCCCAGCGTCACTTTATTCGACACGGTTCAGTTCCCCTTCCTGGGCAGTCGCTGGCGCGGATTGACGAGCATGGCCAAAAGGTCGGAGGCAAAGTTGAGCGAGATGAAAATGGTCGAAAACAGCACGCCGCAGGCCAGCACCATCGGAATGTCGCGATAGGCGACCGCGTCCACCATCAGCTTGCCCATGCCCGGGTAGTTGAACACCGCTTCGATCACGACGACGTCGACGATCAGATAGGCCATGGTGATCATGCAGATCGACACGATCGGCGAAAGCGCATTGGGAAGCGCGTGCTTGAGGATGATCTTGTTGCGCGGAATGCCCTTTGTCTCGGCCATCAGGATGTAATCCGAGCTCATCACCCCAAGCACGGCGGCGCGGGTGAGCTTCATCACATGAGCTTGCGCTACAAGCACCAATGTCAGGACAGGTAGCGTCAGAGCCGAAATCCAAGTCGATAGGCTGGCGCTGGAGCGGACCATCGACAGCGGGGGGAACAGTCCGAGCTTCACGGCAAATATGAAGACCAGGAGATAGCCGATCAAAAACGACGGCATCGACAGGAATATCGCCGAGATCGAGCCGGTCGCGGTGTCGATCGCCTTGCCTCGATTGATCGCCGAAAGCAGTCCCGCCGCAATGGCCAAGGGCAGCACGATCACTGCGGCCGAGCAGGCCAGGATCAGCGAATTGATAAGGCGCGGCACCAGCAGGTTGATGACAGGTTGGGCATTGGAGAGCGAGCTGCCGAAATCGCCCTGCAGCGCATTGGTCAGCCAGTGCAGGTACCTCACCGGCAAGGGTTGGTCGAGGCCCAGCGACTTGCGCAGGGCCAAGACCGTTTCAGGCGTCGCGTTCTGGCCGAGCAACGCATTGGCTGCGTCGCCCGGCAACATCGACGTTCCCACAAAAACCAGGAACGAGATGAAGAAGATCGACACGAGTCCAGACGCAACCCTGGCTACTACGAACGATTTCACCGGGGAATTGGCGAATAGAGTCATGCCGTMCAGTCCTTGGTATCAGGCGAACCAGACCTGCTCGATGGCGCGGTAACCGGCCATCTGCAGTGCCGAGGGCACAAAACCGTCGAGATCGCTGGTCGTGCCTTCAACCGTGCTGGAGAAGAACGGAATGATGGTTCCGCCGTCTTCGCGGCAGATCTTCTGCGCGGTGGCGTAGAAGGCCTTGCGCTTTTCAAGGTCCGGTTCGGCGCGTGCCGCGATGACGGCAGCGTCGAAGTCCTTGTTCACCCACTTGCACTCGTTGTTGCCAGACGTGCTGAGGAAGGCGACCGAGAAGATCGCGTCGGCCGTCGGCCGGTCGGAACGTGCCGAGACATGGAACGGCGTCTGGCCAACGATGGTTTCCCAATAGCCGTCCGAAGGCTCGCGCTTGACCTCGATCGGAATGCCCGCCTTGGCGGCGTGCTCCTGGAAGATCACGGCCATGTCAACGGCGCGCGACGAGATGGCTTCCGAGGTCTGCAAAACGATCGGGCCCTTGAAGCCTGTCTTGTCGAACAGTTCCTTGGCGCGTGCCGGATCGTATTCCGTCTGCGGCAGGTCGGCTGCGTAGACCGGATCGCTCGGTGCAACGGGTGTATCGTTGGCAATGCGGCCGACACCCACCGAAACGCGCTCAAGCATGTCGGGACGGTTGACGGCAAGCTTGAGGGCCATGCGCATGTCGGGATTGTCGAACGGCGCCATATCCGTGCGCATGTTGAAGCAGATGAAACCGCGACCTTCGGTGTTGTAGATCTTCAGGTTCGGCATCTGGCGCATCAGYGGCGCGGTACGCGCGTCGAGCAGCGTGGTCAGATGGATCTGGCCGCTCTGGAAAGCGCTGCCCAGCGCCGAGGCATCGTTGATCGCAAGGAACTCGACGCTGTCGACAAAGGCTGCGTCCGACTTGAAATAATTCTCGTTGCGCTCGGCTTCGAGAACTTCGCCCGGCGAGAACCTTTTCAGCTTGTAAGGCCCGGTGCCCACGCCATCAAACGTCGTTGTTCCAGCCGGAACGATGCCGAGCGAGAAAGCCGTCAGCATGGCGGGGAACATGTAGTTGGCTTCGGGCAGGTCGATGATGACGCGGTTTGGACCATCCGCACGGATATCGGCGACGCCCTTGATGATGCTGCGCATGTTGGAACGCGAAGCTTCTTCGGCGTGGCGCTTCAGCGAAAAGACCACGTCTTCGCTGGTGAAGGCCTTGCCATTGTGGAAGGTCGCACCCTCGACCAGATCAAAAATCCAGGTCTTGCCGCCATTGGACGGCTCCCAGCTCTTGGCGAGACCGGGGCGCAGTTCCATGTCCAGTCCGTGAACCTCGATCAGCGAGTTGTACGTGATGCCGGACATGACCGCCGTGTAAGGCGAACCGAATGTGCGCGGGTCCAGCGAGTCCGCCGTCGAGGCACCACCACTGGCCACCACAAGGTGTCCGCCGCGCTTGGGCTCAGCCGCCCACGCACCACCGCCGGGCAATGCCGCCATCAGGCCGGAAGCCGCTGAAATCTTGAGCAGGCTTCGGCGCGAAATCGTAAACATCTTCCTCACTCCCTTTTTCACAAATTGTCCCGCAACGCCCGCTCCTTTTGCGGCGTTCAGCAGGCATTCCCCTCTGCACCTGGCCCCTCTGCGCCCGGCGTGAACCAAAGCGGCAAGGCGCTGGGCCTCACCGCTCCTCCATGGTCATTCGCCAGGCTCTCCCTTCGCCAGGTCGCCCAACTGGCGCGACTTGACGAACTGCAGACGTTCGTAAACCAGATTTCTCGCAGCATCGGCTCCGCGCGCCTCGACGCAAGCAATCAGCGCGCGCTGAAACGCCACGGCGCGACGGGCTACGTCAGGCGACGAGCCGCGGACATAAAGCGGCATCAAGACATGGCTAAGCGCCCTGAACTGCGCGACCAGAACCCGGTTGTGGGAAGCCCCGACAACGCAGCCGTGGAAATTGATCGCCGCCCAGGTGAATTCCTCGGGGTCGTCGATCAGGCGCTCGGCCTCGGCCAGCGCGTCATGCAGCGCCTTGATATCGGCGCTGTCGGCGTTGGTTGCCRCAAGGCCTGCCGCCATCACTTCAATGGCGATCTGGGTGTCGAGCAGCTCTTCGGTGCTGATGCCGATCAACTTCAGCTGGATGGCAATGGTCTCGGCCAGGCGCTCGGAATTGCCCTCGGCGACAAAGATGCCGCCCTTGATGCCAACCTTGACCTCGATCACGCCCGACGCCTGGAGCGAGCGCAAGGCATCGCGCATCGTCATGCGGCTGACGCCGAATTGCAGCGCCAGCGACGACTCCGAGCCAAGCCGATCGCCGGGGGCCAGCCTGCCGGCAAACAGAACCGTTCGTATCTGATCGATCACGTTCGCCGAGAGCGTGGACTGCTTGCCCGAGGACCATAGGCGCTCGGCCGGCCCGACCATCTGGGTCAGACCGCCACCGTCAGCATCAGGCGCTTTTTGCATGCCTATCCCTTTGATACGATATTTAGGACAAAAAAGAGTATTTCGAGTCGAATATCAAGCTAAAAATGACGATTGCACGACCATTTTTTTTAAACTATCATATGTTTTGAAAATGGCGGTAACGAGCTCCCGCCTTCAACAATTTCAATCAGTTGAGTGGGACATGATCATAGAAGATCAGATAGATCGCTTGATGCGGATCGGATCCGAGAGGGTCAGGGCGGGCGATCGCGAGATCCTGCCCATTATCAATCCCGCCAGCGGCGAAACTGTCGGAGAAATCCCGGTCGCGACCGCCGCCGATCTGGATAATGCGCTTGATGCAGCCGGCACGGCGTATCGGTCCTGGCGCAAGGTTTCAGCCTTCGAACGCTACGGTATTTTGCGCCGTGCAGCGGCTCTGCTGCGCGAGCGTACCGCCAGCATTGCCCACTTCATGACACTGGAGCAGGGCAAGCCGGTCGGTGATTCCATGGCGGAAGTCATGGGCGCCGCCGACATCTTCGACTGGTATGCTGAAGAAGGCCGCCGCGCCTATGGGCGCATCATTCCCTCACGCACGTCAGGCGTCCGCAGCCTTGTCTTCCGCGAGCCAATCGGCCCGGTTGCGCTGTTCACGCCGTGGAATTTTCCGATCACCATTCCGGCGCGCAAGATCGCCGCGGCACTGGCGGCCGGGTGCTCATGCATCGCCAAGCCGGCCGAGGAGACACCTTCCCCGACGCTGGCGATCGCTCAGGCGCTTGCGGATGCCGGCCTGCCCGACGGCGTGCTCAACATCGTCTTCGGTGTGCCGGACCAGATCTCGACGCATCTGATCGCATCGCCCGTCATCAAGAAGATTTCCTTCACCGGATCGACCCGCGTCGGAAAACATCTCGCCAAGCTGGCAGCCGAAGGCGTCAAGCCAGCGACGCTCGAACTCGGCGGACACGCGCCGACGATCATTTTTGCCGACGCCGATATCGAAAAAGCAGCCGAGATGACCGCGCGGTCGAAATACCGCAACGCAGGCCAGATCTGCATCACCCCCACCCGGTTTTATCTGCACGAGTCCATCCACGACAGGTTCGTCGCCAGGTTCCGCGAAGTAGCGGCGTCACTCAGGCTCGGCGACGGCCTAGATCCCACCACGCAGATGGGGCCGCTGGCCAATGTGCGTCGGCTCGACGCCATGGAAGGCATGATTTCGGATGCGGAACGCTGCGGCGCCCGCATCGAACTGGGCGGCGAACGTCATGGCGAACGCGGCTATTTCTGGCAGCCGACAATCCTGACCGATGTGCCGAACGAAGCCCGCATCATGAACGAGGAGCCGTTCGGACCCGTCGCCGTGACACGCCGGTTCAAGGATTTCGACGAGGTCGTCGCCCAGGCAAACCGCTTGCCGTTCGGCCTGTCCGCCTACGCTTTCACCCGGGACACAACGACGGCGACAAGGATCGGCGACGAGCTGGAGTCCGGCATGGTTGGCGTCAACCACATGGTCCTGACGACACCCGAAACCCCTTTCGGCGGGGTCAAGGAAAGCGGCTACGGATCCGAAGGCGGGTCGGAAGGCCTCGATAGCTATCTCGTGACCAAATTCGTGACACAGGGCTGAAATTTAGCGCAATGAACGAGAATTCCATTCCCAATTTCCGCGAGCTTGGTGAAATCACCGGCTCGACCGACTCGCGCGACGTGCTCTCGCATGCCACGCGCCAGGCGGCGAAGAACTTTGACGACTATCTCATCGTCGACGTCGACGCCCACGTCTCGGAAGATCATTTCTGGTCCGAAATCATCGACCTGATCGACAATGATGTGCTGCGCCAGATCGGCCAGCAGCAGGTTAAGGGTTTTGCCGGCCCGAACGCCTTGCTCAACATCTCGCCTGGCCTGTCGCTGCAGAGCGTTGGCGGGCGCATCGGCCACCAGGGACGCCGCGAGCCGGTGCTGGACGACAGCGTGCACCGCTTCATTTCGACCGCGCGGCGCTCGATGGACGCGATGGGGCTGGACTACCAGGTGGTGTTTCCCAGCGCCATGCTGCTGCTTGGCATGCACCCGCAGGACGAGATCGAGGTGGCGCTGGCCAAGGCGTTCAACCGCTGGATGATCGAGCGCATCCTGCCGATCGACACGCGGATGAAAGGCCTGCTCTATCTCCCCTTCAATACGCCCGAGGCCTGCGAGGAACTGGTCGCCCAGTATGGCGATACCGAGGGTATCATCGGCTTCACCGTCTGCTCGACACGCAACAAGCCGGTGCATCACGACTGCTACATGCGGCTCTATTCAATGATCCAGGAACTGGGCAAGCCGCTGGCTTTCCACTCCGGCTATCATTGGGGCGATCCGTCCTTCGCGCAGCTCAACCGCTTCTTGTCGATGCATGCGCTGTCCTTCACCCACTACAACCAGATCCATGTGACCAACTGGATCATCAACGCCATGCCCGAGCGCTTCCCCAAGCTGAACATGCTGTGGGTCGAAAGTGGGCTCGCCTGGATCCCGTTCCTGATGCAGCGCCTCGACCACGAGGTGATGATGCGCCCCAGCGAAGCTCCTGGCCTGAAGCGGCTGCCCAGCGAATACATGCGCGAGATGTACTACACGAGCCAGCCGCTCGAACGTGGAAACATGAAGCTTCTTGAAGCGACCATGGAGGCCATGAACGCCGAAACCCAGTTGCTCTACTCGTCCGACTGGCCGCACTGGGACTGGGATTCGCCCGCGACCATCGATTCGATCCCGTTCCTCTCCGAACAGGCCAAGCGCAACATTCTCGGGCTCAACGCCGCACGGCTGTTCAAGCTGGACACGACACGCCGCAAGCCGCTCGCCGCAGACGTGCTCGCCAGTCGTCCGAAAACCTCATCGTAGTGGCACAGAACATGACAACATCCGAACATGACGCTGGTTTCAGCGCAGCTGCCGCAGCGATCGCCGCAGTGGCAGACGAAGCTCTGGCAACCCGAACGCTTGATAGCATCAGCGAAGCCGACATTGCCGTTGCGCTTGCCGCACTGGGACGACTTTACTCGGCCAAGGTGGAGAAATCCGACAAGGTTTTCCCGCCCGTCGCTCAGGACGCCCTCACCGCCACCGAGACGGCGGTCCTAGTCAGCGAATTGCTGCGAGCAGCCGACCTCAATGTCTTCGATCTGGCCATGTGGTTCAGGAGGGCGTCGTGAGCGCGCCGGCTATGGTGGCGGGTGCGTCGCGGCAGGTCGTTCTGGGCCGTCACGATGACCTCAAGACCCGGCAGCGCATGGTCGTCGAAGTGGATGGCGTCGGCATCGGCGTCTATTTCATCGGCGATGAAGTGCGGGCCTATCTCAACATTTGCCCGCATATGGGCGGGCCGGTCTGTCAGGGCAAGATCATGCCGCGCACGCTGGAGCAGGTCGCCGAAAACGGCAAGAGCCTGGGCCTCGGCTTTTCCAAAGACCAGTTGCACATCGTCTGCCCCTGGCATGGATTCGAGTTCGACATGCTGACCGGCCGTCACCCGATCGACAAGAATGTTGGGCTGACGCCTGTTCCGGTGCAGGTGAGCGACGGCGAGGTTGTGCTGACCGTCGGGGGACCTCGGCCATGACGGCAGTGCTGGAGACCGACGTCCTCATCGTCGGTGCAGGTCCGGTCGGGTTGACGCTGGGCATGATCCTGGCGCAGCGCGGCGTGGCCGTGACGCTGCTTGAGACGCGTCATCGTGGCGAGCCACCGAATGTGAAATGCAATCACGTCTCGGCGCGTTCGATGGAGATCCTCAGACGGCTGGGCGTCGCAAGTGCTGCCCGCAATGCGGGTTTGCCGGCCGATTATCCGAACGATGTTGCCTACCGCACCAGCATGGTCGGCAAGGCCATCACCCGCATCCCGATCCCCAGCCGGCGCGATCGCTACACGGCGACCGGCGGCCCCGATACGGACTGGCCGACGGCCGAGCCGCCGCACCGGATCAACCAGCTCTTCCTGGAGCCGATCCTGTTTGAACATGCGGTAGCGATGCCGGGCCTGACCGTGCTCAACCGCACCGAATACCTGTCTCACACCGAGACCGCTGATGGCGTTGAGATCAGCGCCCGCAATATCGACAGCGGTGAGCAAACGACGATCCGCGCCAGCTATCTCGCCGGCTGTGACGGCGGCCGCTCGCAGGTGCGCCGCGACATCGGCTCCAAGCTGGTCGGCGACGCAGTGGTTCAGCGCGTTCAGTCCACCTACATCCGCGCGCCCGAATTGCTCGGCCTGATGAACGACCAGCCGGCATGGGCGAGCTTTTCGCTCAACCCTCGCCGCAGCGGCAATGTCTACGCCATCGACGGCCGGGAAACCTGGCTGGTGCACAACTATTTGCGCGATGACGAGCCGGACTTCGACAGCGTCGACCGCGACTGGTCGATCCGCGAAATTCTGGGCGTCGGGCCGGAGTTCTCCTACGAAGTGATCTCGAATGAAGACTGGTTTGGACGGCGCCTCGTCGCCGACAGGTTCCATTCCAGGCGCGTGTTCATTTGCGGCGACGCTGCACATCTGTGGGTACCTTATGCCGGCTACGGCATGAATGCCGGCATTGCCGATGCGGAGTGTTTGGGCTGGTTGCTCGCCGCCTGCGTCGCCGGATGGGGCAAGGCAGGCATGCTCGATGCCTATGCCGCCGAGCGCCAGCCGATCACCGAACAGGTTTCGGTCTTTGCGATGAACCATGCGCACGCCATGGCCAAGGAGCGCCGTATCGTCCCCGCCGACATCGAAGACGACACGCCAGCCGGCGAGACGGCGCGCGAGACGCTCGGGCGCAAGATCTACGATCTGAACGTCCAGCAATATTGCTGTGGCGGCCTCAACTTCGGCTACTACTACGACCGCTCGCCGATCATCGCCTATGACGGCGAGGCACAGCCGGCCTATTCGATGGCCGATTTCACACCATCGACAGTGCCCGGCTGCCGCACGCCTCACATCTGGCTGGCGGACAAGCGCTCGCTCTATGATGCAATGGGGCCTGGCTACACCTTGCTGCGGTTCGACTCGGCCCGCGATGCCCAGCCTTTGAGGGCGGCGGCAGCGGCGCGCGGCATCCCGCTCCAGCTTCTCGACGTTGTGCCCAGCGAGCAAGGTTGCGGCCCTTACACTGAAGCCTTCGTGCTGTCGCGGCCCGACCGGCATGTCGCCTGGCGCGGCGAAACCTGCCCAGTCGATCCCGACGCCCTGCTCGACACAATCACCGGTGTGGCCGCCTCACTGAACTGAGGGAGCCTGATGCGACCTGTTTTGGAATTCTGGAGTTTCCGATGAAGATCATCGATTGTCATGCGCATATGGCGGTGCCACATCAGCTTCCCGCCTACAAGGCGAGCATCCTGTCGCATCGCGGCGCGCATGGCCGCAAGGCGCCGCCAGTCTCCAACGAAGCGCTGGAACAGGCGTTCAACCGCGTCGAGATGGCACCCATGGGCCACCTCGCCTGCCTTGATCAGGCCGGCGTCGACATACAGCTTTTGTCGCCACGCCCATTTCAGCTGATGCATTCGGAAGAGCCCAAGAAGCTCGTTCACTGGTATGTCGAATACGCCAACGACATCATCGCGCAGGAATGTGCGCTCTACCCCGAGCGGTTCTACGGCGTGGCCGGCCTGCCCCAGACCGGAGACAGCCCGATCACCGAGGCGCTGGCCGAGCTCGAGCGCTGCGTCAAGACACATGGTTTCCGCGGCTGCCTGATCAATCCGGACCCGTTTGAAAACAATGGCCGCATGGCCCCGCCGATGGGTGATCGCTACTGGTATCCGCTCTACGAAAAGCTGTGCGAGTTGGACGTCGTCGGGCATGTCCATTCGGCAAGTTCGCGGGCGCCCGAACGCGAGCCCTATTCGCTGCATTTCATCAACGAAGAAACCACGGCGGTCTATGGGCTGTGCAAGTCGACGGTGCTCGACGACTTTCCCGATCTCAAGATCCTGGTCAGCCATGGCGGCGGCGCGATCCCCTACCAGCTCGGCCGCTTCGATGCGACCACGGTGCCGCGCAATGGCATGTCCTCGTCGGGCGTGCGTTTCCGCGACCAGCTGCAGAAGCTCTATTTCGACACCGTGCTTTATTCGCGCGATGCGATCGAACTGCTGGTCAAGGTGGTCGGCGCTTCGCAGTGCCTCTATGGCGCGGAAATGCCCGGTGTCGGCTCGTCCATCGATCCGGAAACCGGCGAGACCTTCGACACCATCATCCCACACATCAACGGTCTGTCGTTCATCTCAGATGATGAACGCAAAGCAATCCTGGGCGGCAATGCCGCACGGCTTTTCAAGATCGAAGCCTGATCAACACCAGGTCACCTGAAGCGCAGCCTTAGAACAACATGGAGGCTACCCAATGGCGAAAATAGTCGGATTCATCTGCACGGCCCACGGGCCGCAACTGCACACCACGCCTGACAAATGGCTGCTGCGCGTCCAGTCGGACCGCACGCGCAAGCACCCGTTCCGCGGCGGCGTCTATTCCTTCGAAGAACTCTGCGAACTGCGCAAGCACGAAAACCTTGCGGCACGCAGCACCATGGAGGCGATGACCGCCAACTATGAGAAGTGCCACGCGGCCAGCGAACGCCTTGCCGACGCCTTCGACGCCATGAAGGCCGATGTCGCCGTCATATTCGGCAACGACCAGCACGAGATCTACGGCGAGGATTTGAGCCCGCCCTACATGATCTACTACGGCGACAAGATCCGCCATCATCCGGCCACCGAAGAAGGCCGCCGCCTGATGCCACCTGGAGTAGCCGAGGGCGAGGCCGGGCATGCGCCGGAAGAATACCGCGAATACGACACCGTGCCGGAACTGGCCAAGCACATCATCGGCAATCTGGTCGAAAACGAATTCGACATCACCGTGTCGCCCAAGCTGCCGACCCACAATCCGCGCACGACCGGCATCAGCCATGCCTTCGGCCATATCTACCGCCAGGTGATGCGCGACAAGGTCATTCCCAACGTTCCGATCTATCAAAACACCTTCTTCCCGCCGAACCAGCCGACGGCAAAGCGCTCCTACAAGTTCGGTCAGGTCGTGGGCGATGCGATCCGCTCGTGGAACAGCGATGCGCGCGTGGTCGTGTTCGGGTCGGGCGGCATGAGCCACTTCACCATCGACGAGGACTGGGACGCCCGTTTCATGAAGGCGATGCGCGAAAAGGATGCCGAGTTCCTCAAGAACATCCCGCTTTCCGAGCTCCAGTCCGGCACCTCGGAAATGAAGAGCTGGATCACCACCGCCGGCGTCATGGAAAAGATGAACACCGAGTTCCACGAGGTCGCCTATGTGCCATGCTACCGTTCCGAGGCAGGCACCGGCACGGCCCAAGGCATGTACTGGTGGGACGTCAAGCCATGAGCGCCGACCTCATTCAGCGGCTGCGCCAGCTTGATGCCTGCTCCGTTTCCGACGCGCTCGATGCGCTTGGGCTGACCGGTGCTGTCACCGGCATCGCCCGCCGCTCCGGCGGCGGTGTGGTGGCAGGACGGGCGGTTACCGTCTTGCTCGCACAAGGTCCCGCACCTGCCGGTGCGCCCAAGGTGCATCTGGGCGCCCGCGCCATCGAGGCCGGCAACGCTGACAGCGTGATCGTCGTTGCCCATCCCGGCATCGATGCCGGCGGCTGGGGCGGCGTGCTGACCCAGGCCGCGCGTTTTGCCGGCATACAGGGCGTCATCGTCGATGGCCCCTTGCGTGACATGGATGAAGCCAACGGGCTCGACTTTCCGATCTTTGCGCGCGCGACCACGGTGCGCACGGCTCGCGGCCGCGTCCACGAAGTCGCAACCAATGTGACGGTGACCATCGACACAGTGGAGATCACACCTGGCGACTACGTCATCTCGGACGGGTCGGGTGCGGTGTTCATTGCCGCCGACAAGGCGGAGAAGGTGATCCGGACGGCCGAGCGGATCGCGGCCAAGGAACGCCTGATGGTCGAGGCCCTGCTGACCGGCAAGCCGGTCTCCCAGGTGCTCGGCGCCGATTACGAAGACATGCTCGAGGCAATGCAATGACCGACCAGGCCCTAGAACGCGCCGGAAAACACGACTGCGCCACCCTGTCGGATGCGATGGACCGACTTGGCATCGAAGGCGTTTGCCGGGGCATCAAGCCGCGCGACCACAAGTTCAAGCTTGTCGGCCGCGCCTTCACCGTCCGCTATGTTCCCGTCGACGTGCTTGCGCCCGGCAATGTCGGCGACTTCATTGACGACCTGCCCGCTGGAACGGTCGTGGTGCTCGACAATCGCGGCCGCGAGGACTGCACCGTCTGGGGCGACATCATGACCCAGCTGGCCAGCCATAAGGGGCTTGCCGGCACGGTCATCGACGGTGCCTGCCGCGACGTCGATCTCTGCCTCAAGCTCGGCTATCCGATCTACTCGCGCAGCTATTCGATGAAGACCGGCAAGGATCGCGTCCAGGTCGACGCCACCGGCATCACTGTCGAGATCGGCGGCGCGCTTGTCCGCCAGGGCGACATCCTGGTTGGCGACGCCGACGGCGTTGTCGTCATCCCGAGCGAGCGCGCCGGACAGGTTCTGGACCTCGCCGACGAGATCGCCACCGCCGAAAACGCCATCCGGCAAGCCATCACCGAAGGCATGTCGCTGCGCGATGCCCGCACCAAATTCCGCTATCACTCGCTGCAGACGCGCCAATCATGAAGAAGGTCATTCGCAACATCGAGCGCGCCGATAGCGCCACCATCGCCCGGCTGGCCAGGGCCGGCGTCGCCACCACACATGAGGCGTTCGGCCGAACCGGGCTGATGAGCTCTCGGATGCGGCCGATCTATCCAGGCGCCGCCATTGCCGGAAGTGCGGTCACCGTTTTGGTGCCGCCCGGCGACAACTGGATGATCCATGTGGCGATCGAGCTGATCAAGCCGGGCGACATCCTCGTCGTTGCGCCGTTTTCGCCTTCCGACGCCGGCTATTTCGGCGATCTGCTGGCGACCTCGGTCATGGCGCGCGGCGGCATCGGGCTGGTCATCGACGCCGGCGTCCGCGATATCCGCGATCTGACGCAGATGAAGTTCCCAGTTTGGTCGACGGCGATCTGCGCGCAAGGCACGGTCAAGGAGACGCTGGGTTCGGTGAACGTGCCGATCTCCTGCGCCGGCGCGGTCGTCAATCCCGGCGATGTCGTGGTCGCCGATGATGACGGCGTGGCCATCATCCCCCGCGAGATGGCTGAGAAGGTGGCGCATCTCTCCGAGCAGCGCATCGCCGAGGAAGAAGCCAAGCGTAGCGAACTCGCCAAGGGCGTCCTCAGCCTTGATCTCTTCAATTTGCGTGAGCGCCTGAAAGGCAAGGGCCTCGAATACTGACGCCCGCAGCAGCGTAGCACTCCAGTCAGCAATAGGTGAACTCATGAAAACTCAGGTCGGGATTATCGGCGCGGGGCCAGCCGGCCTGCTCGTAGCGCGGATTCTTCAGTTCAACGGCATCGACTCGGTCATCCTGGAACGGCGCACGCGGGAATATGTGCTAGGGCGCGTGCGCGCCGGCGTGCTTGAATCAGGCACCGTCGATACTCTCAGAACCTACGGCATGGGCGAACGCCTCAATCGTGAAGGCATTCCCATGCGCTCGATGCAGCTTTGCTGGGACAAGCAGAAGGCCGACATCTCGCTCGACGACGGCACCGGGCGTCACCTGACCACCTACGGTCAGCAAAAGATCGTCGAGGACCTGATCGTCCAGCGTGAGACCGATGGCCTGCCGGTCATATTTGAAGCCGCCGTGTCGAGGCTCGACGATATCGAGAACGCCCCACGTATCCATTACACCCACAATGGCGAAGACAAGGTGCTGGAGTGCCAGTTCATCGCCGGTTGCGACGGTTATCACGGCGTCAGCCGCAGGCACATTCCGGGCTCCGACGAACACGTGTTCCTGACCGACTATCCGTTTGCCTGGCTGGGCATCCTGGCAGAAGCGGCACCACTCGCTGCTCGTCGCGGCTTCGCCCATTCGACGCGCGGCCTGGCGGTGGCCTCCGCTCGCTCGGCCTCGATCGGCCGGCTCTACCTGCAGGTCGAACCCGATGCCGATCCCAATGCCATGAGCGATCAGCAGATCTGGGACGAACTCGATCTGCGCCTTGAGGATGGTACCAATGCACAGCTCAATCGCGGCGCGATCATCGAGCGCAGCGTTGCCCGTCTTCGCGGTTATGTCTGCGAAAAGATGCGCCACGGCCGGCTAGCCATTGCCGGGGACGCGGCCCATATCGTACCGCCGAGCGGCGGCAAGGGTCTGAACCTTGCGGTCGGCGACGCGCGCATCATGGCCGAAGCGATCCGACGTTTGCTGACAGCCAATGATTCAGGCCTGCTCGATAGCTATTCCGAAATGTGCCTGCGTCGCATCTGGCCGACGGTTCATTGGGCCTGCTCGATGTGCGAGGCCCTGCACATCTTCCCCGGTCAGTCGAGCTTCCAGATGCGCATGCAGTACCAGACGCTCAACCACTGGGGTAACACCGAGATCGGCCAGCAGCGCCTGCGCAAGGCTCAACTCGGCCTGCCTTACGAAATCTGAAGCTCTGCCCATCCGGGACACAGCGGAAGCTGGTCCCGGATGACTTTCAAGTGCCTATAAGAAAGGGCGGCGCTCCAGTGGAACGCCGCTCTACTTTTGTTCCGCTGGCCAGAAGGCCGCGTCAGAAGAAATCAGCCGCAGACCGCGACGATGGCGTTGGCAACATGACCGACATTCTTGTCAGTCAGGCCGGCCACGTTGACGCGACCCGAGCTGGTGATGTGGACATGGTGCTCGACCTTCATCCGCTCGGCGTCGGCAGGGGTAATGCCGAGCATGGCGAACATGCCGCGCTGCGCGCCAAGGAAGCCAAAATCGCGCGTGGTGCGGCCAGCCAGTGCCGCCACCAGCTTGGTGCGCATGCCGTTGATGCGTTCGCGCATTTCGGTGACCTCGGCCTCCCAGCTGTTGCGAAGAGCCGCATTGCCGAGAATATGGGCGACGACGGAAGCACCGTGATCTGGCGGCATCGAATAGTTGGTGCGAACGACCGGCAGCAGGTGGCCATGCGCGCGGGCCGCGGTCGCTTCATCCTTGGCCACCAGCGTGAGCGCGCCGACGCGTTCGCGGTAGAGCGCGAAGTTCTTCGAATAGGAACTGGCGATCAGCATTTCCGGCAGGCGCTCGGCCAGAAGCCTGACGCCGGCCGCGTCCTCATTCAGCCCGTCGCCGAAACCGAGATAGGCAAGGTCGATCAGCGGCATGGCGCCGGTCGAAGCAAGCAGCTCGGCGATCTCGGCCCATTGCGCCAGGCTGGGATCCGCACCACCCGGATTGTGGCAGCAGCCGTGGAACAGCACCAGGTCGCCGGGGCGTGTGGCGCGCAAGGCCTCGATCATCTGGTCGAACTGCAGGGTTCCAGAGGCGACATCGTAATAGGGATAGCTGACCACTTCGAGACCAGCCGCCGCCAGCAGCGAGGGATGGTTCGGCCAGGTCGGTGTCGGCAGGTAAACCTTGCAGCCAGGCTTGAGCCGATTGGCAAAATCGCCCGCAACGCGCAAGGCGCCGGTGCCACCCGGCGTCTGGATCGCCTGCGACCGCGCGATCAAGCCACTATTGGYGCCGAAGATCAGCTCCCTGGTCAGCCGGTTATAGTCGTCGTTGCCGGCCGAGGAGACATACGACTTCGACTTCTGGGTCTCCACCAGGAAAGTTTCCGCCTGCTTGACGGTGGCCAGCACAGGTGCGTTGCCCTGCCCGTCCTTGTAGATGCCGATACCGAGATCAACCTTGTCGGAGCTCGGATCATCGCGAAATTGCTGCATCATCCCAAGCAGCGGATCGGCCGTCGGCGTGGAGAGATTGGAAAACATAACATCCTCGTTTGTCTCGTATTGTGAGACTCTATCGCGTATTTTGAACATGGTCAACTTCTGGCTTGCCGCATCCAGCGGCGGCGCAAGCGACGCCTAGCATTTTTTACGGATGTGCACGACAGGCGACCAGCGCCGGCATCTGACTGGTCATTATCGGGTGCGATTTTTCGTTGACTAGCGAGACGCCGTAACGCATTATGAGACGACATTGTATTCCACGTGACTATTCGCAGGACTTTGGGATGCGCCTTGGCCCAGCTAACGGCCCAGATCAGACCTCCGCCTTGCGGTCAAAAGCTATCGGAGAAGAAAAGCGTGAGCGGGAAGTACGAACCTATGGAGCTGACCGGGGGACAGGCGCTGGTAGCCCAGCTCCTCGAAGAAGGCGTGACCGACATCTTCGGCATTCCCGGCATTCAGCTCGACTGGGCGGTGGAAGCCATCCGCAGCCAGCCCGACCGCATCCGGTATGTCATGCCGCGCCACGAACAGGCGACGTCCTACATGGCCGACGGTTATGCCCGCACGACCGGACGCGAAGGCGTGTTCATGGTCGTGCCGGGACCCGGCGTGCTCAACGCGCTTTCCGGCCTCGCCACCGCCTATGCCTGCAGYTCGCGCGTGCTGTGCATCTCGGGCCAAATCCCCTCGACGCTGATCGGCCAGAAGCACGGCATGCTGCACGAGATCCCGGATCAAAGCGGCATCCTCAAGTCGCTGACCAAATGGCATGGCATTGCTCACCGCCCCGAAGATGTGCCCGCGCTCGTCCACGAAGCCTTCGTGCAGCTCCGCTCGGGCCACCCGCGTCCGGTCGCCATCGAACTGCCGCCGGATGTGCTGCAGGCCAAGGGCGTGACATCAATACTGCCGCGCGCCGAATTCAGCCGGGCCGAGCCGCAACAGGACGCCGTCAAGGCGGCTGCGACCATCTTGGCGCAGTCGAAATTCCCGGTCATCCAGGTTGGCGGTGGTGCTGCCGCATCCGGCGCTGGCAAAGCCATCCAAGCGCTCGCCAAGCGGCTGCAGGCGCCTGTGGTCATGACCGACGGCGCGCGCGGCATCCTTGACGACAACCACCCGCTGGCGCTGACGTCGCTTGGCGGCCGGGCCGTGTTTCCCCATGCAGATGTGGTTGTGGCTGTCGGCACCCGTTTCATCGACGGCATCGCCAAGCCCACCCATGCCAGCGACAAGACCAAATATATCTACGTCAATGTCGACGCTGGGGCTGCCAGCGCACCCCGTGCACCAGGCTGCCTGGTGCTATCGGATGCGGCTGCCGGCGCCGAAGCGCTTCTCGCCGCCCTGCCGGCAGATGAGCGCACCTCGTCCGCCGACAAGATTGCCAAGGTCAAAGCCTGGTCCTCATCGCAGACCGACGCGATCCAGCCGCAGACCGACTATGTCAGGGCCATCCGCTCCAGCATGGCCGACGACGACATCCTGGTCAGCGAACTGACCCAGGTCGGCTATTTCTCCAACATCGCCTTCCCAGTCCATGCCGCCAACTCCTACGTCACCCCAGGCTATCAGGGCACGCTGGGCTACGGCTTCAACACGGCACTTGGTGCCGCGCACGGCAATCCGGACCGGCGCGTGGTTTCGCTCAATGGCGACGGCGGCTTCGGCTGGGGCATGCAGGAGCTGGCGACGCTTTCACGCGACGGTTGCAACATGTCGGTCGTGGTGTTCGTCGACGGCCATTACGGCAATGTTCGCCGCATCCAGCAGCGCACCTTCGGCGAGACCTTCGCGGTCCAGCTTGCCAACCCGGATTTTGCGCATCTGGCGAGCGCCTTCGGCCTGCCCTTTGAAAAGGTGGACTCGCCGCAGGGACTTCACGACTCGCTTGTGCGGGCAAAAGACAGCAAGGGCCCTGCCCTGATCGCCGTCTCGGTTAGCGAGATGCCGAGCCCCTGGGCGCTGATCCATCCTTTCGTGCCCTCGCCGGTCGTACCGCCGGCAAACCCACTCGGCGAACCGCACGCCTAGGCCTGTTCCGCGGACGCGCGGCCACGCCTTTAACCGAAACGGCTTGGGGATGGCCGCAACAATGAACGACGGTCACCAAGACAACGCCGGCGCGACAATCCAGGTAATTGTCCGCCGGATGTCCTACGAAACGCCCTCGGTCCTTTCCTACGATCTGCGGCCCGCCGATGGCGGGCCTCTGCCGTCGTTCGAGCCCGGCGCCCACATCGATATCCATCTGCCCGATGGGCTTGTACGACAGTACTCGCTGATCGGCCCTAGCGACGGGGCCGATTACCGCATCGCCGTGGCGCTCGACCGCGCTACCCGCGGCGGTTCGCGCTGGCTTCATGTCAGCGCCCGGCCGGGCGACCGCATCAAAATTTCCCCGCCACGGACGAGCTTTCAACTGGCCGAGACGGCTGGCCCATCGATCCTGATCGCCGGTGGCATCGGCATCACGCCATTGCTGGCCATGGCCCGGCAGCTGCAAGGGACGGGGGCCGACTGGCATCTGCATTATGCGGTGCGCACGCGCGGCGACTGCGCCCTTCTCGACGAGCTGACAGCACTCGGCGGAAACATCCACCTGCATATCGACAGCGAAAATGATCGCCTGCTCGACATAGCAGGGATCGTCAGCCAGGCCGGCCCGGACACTCATTTCTACTGCTGCGGGCCACAGCCGATGCTGGATGCGTTTTTGGCCGCAAACCAATCCCGCGATCCCTCGACGGTGCACTACGAGTCTTTCACCCCGACGGTGCCGGCGGCGGACGATGGCGGCTTCACGGTCGTCCTGAACAAGTCGGGCGCCTCGGTCAGTGTCGGGGCCGACCAGACAATTCTCGGTGCGCTGGAACAGGCGGGGGTCCACGCGCCCTCGTCCTGCCGCAACGGGGTCTGCGGCACCTGCGAAACACGCGTTCTGGAGGGTGTGCCGGACCATCGCGACAAGGTTCTCAGCGACGGCGAACGCGCCGCCGGGAACACAATGATGATCTGCTGCTCACGCGCCAAGACGGCGCTTTTGCGGCTCGACCGCTAGGGAGGTATTCATGACCAAGGACGGATCAGCCTACGCGCTGCCCAAGCCGACATATTTTGCCGAGTTGACCGAAGTGGAACGCGGAACGCCGATGGGCGAACTGCTGCGCCGCTATTGGCACCCGGTCGGCCTGTCGGAAGACGCCACAGCCACGCCACGAAAAATCATGGCGCTAGGCGAGGAGCTCATCTTATTTCGCGACGGCAAGGGGCGCCCCGGCCTGGTCCACCCGCGCTGCGCGCATCGCGGCGCCTCGCTCTATTACGGCCGCGTCGAAGAAACTGGCATTCGCTGCTGCTACCATGGCTGGCTGTTCGACACCGAAGGCAATTGCCTCGAACAGCCCTGCGAACCGGAAATGGGCGAAAAGACCCGCGGCCATGTCCGCCAGCCGCACTATCCGCTTGGAGAGAAGTATGGCCTGATCTTCGCCTATATGGGCCCGCTCGACCGCAAGCCCGTGCTGCCGAGCTACGATGTGCTTGAAGGTCTTGCGGACGGCGAGTTCCTGGAAACCGATGACAGCAGTATCGGCAGCGGTGGTCCTGTCATCGTCGATTGCAACTGGCTCCAGCACTACGAAAACGTGCTCGACCCATTCCATGTGCCGATCCTGCACGGCTCCTTCAGCGGCGATCAGTTCAATTCCAAGATGAGCCTGATGCCGCGCGTGACCTTCCACTACACACCGCGCGGCGTGTCGAGCCTGCAATTACGCGATTTGGAAGCCGGCGAACATCAGCGCATCACCGAGGCGGTGGTACCCACCGTGCGCGCTGTCGCAAGCCCGGTCGCGACTGTCGACGGACCCTGCACTCTGCTCGGCTGGGTGCTGCCGATGGACAACACTTCGTTCCGCATCTACTCGGTCGGCCGCGTCACGGAAGCCGGCACGCTGGCAAAAATCCGCTCGAAATATGCCGGCAAWCTCTGGCAGGAACTCTCTGAGCAGGAACACCAGAAGCTGCCGGGAGACTATGAGGCCCAGGTCGGCCAAGGACCGATCACCTTCCACTCGGAAGAAAACCTGACCTCGACCGATCAAGGCATCGGTATGCTCAGGCGCGTCCTGCGCCAACAGGTCGATGCGGTGGCAACAGGCAAGGATCCGATGGGCGTGGTCTTTGATCCAGCCAAGGCGCTGGTCCAGCTCGAGGCCGGGTCGCGCACCGTCCCCAAAGCATGATTGAATTGCCGGCTCGCGGACTTACCTGCGGCCGGCAAAGCACCTGTGATCAGCTTGATTGCCGGGGCATCAGCGGCGGGGTGACGCCGTCGGCGTAACGCTTCTGGATCTCGCTCGCCACCGACCGGACCGTCGCGAGCAGCTGGACGTCCGGCTCGGGCACAAGCAGCGACGACGACAGGATCACCCCCAGCGAGGCACAAATCTGGCCGTCGGCTTCGAATATCGGGGCAGCGATGCCGCCGAGCCCGTTGCCGCGCGTGTCGGTTTCGAAATCGACACCGTGGGCCGACAAATTCTCGACGACCCGAGGCGGCACCGGCTTCTTGTTTTCGAAGTAATAAAACAGCCGAGCGGCCGGCGATCCGGGCAGGCTGAGCACCATGCCGGGCTGCACCATGATTCCGGGCTCGAACGGATTTGGCACGGCGTGCACGACCATCGCACCGCCCTTGATCGGCGTGGTCAGCAACGCTGTATGCCCGGTCTGTGCGCATAATTCGCTGAGATAAGGTCGGGCGATCTCGACGACGTTGCTGCGGTAGACGGCCGCGCGGCCGAATTTGAACAGCTTGCGGCCGAAGACGTAACCCTCGCCCTCCCTGGCGTGGTCGACAAGTCCGAGGCGCGTCAGTGTCTGCAGATGCCTGGAAACCCTAGCCTTGGTCATGTCTAGCGAACGCGCAAGCTCGGTCACGCGCACGGGCCCCGGGGCATCGGCGAGCGCATCGAGAATCTCGACCGCAACCTCGACGCTTTTCACCGTTGACGATGATCTCTGATCGTCGTCATTGTCTGGGTCAGACCGTCTCATGGCTGTTCTTCCGCTACACGTGCCCTGTTATATGTCACGCATAGCAAGAAGTAATCACGAAATTCGAGACAACTGGCGGAAAACCCCCTTACGTCGGCTCCCGGCGTGACCTGGCCAGACGCGCGTACTCAAAGCCCTGCGGTAAAGCCGACAACGCCCTTGAAGCCGTAGCCGCCCTCAAAGCTGGTCGAGGCCAGCGCTTCGCCGTGCAGGGCATATTTGCCGCCGGCCCATTTGTAGGTGCCGCCGAAGCCGAGTTCGCCGCCGAAGCGTTGGGGCTCGAAGGCGACGTTGACACCTGATACGGCGACAGAGGTGCCGTCGAGGAACTCGTAGGTCAGGTTGGCGATGCCGTAAACGTGGTTGCCGCTGGTATCGGCATCGTAATTGACGGCAGCACCGAGGCGGCCCTTGAGGCTGTCACCTTGGCGCAGGGCAACATTGGCGCCGAACGGATCGGTGAAGGCATCGAAATCGACCGAGGCATAGGCCAGCTGCGCCTGCGGCGTCAGCGACCACGTGGCGTCGAGCGCAATCTTGCGTCCGGCTTCGAGGCTGAGCGCATAACCGCTGCCGTGGATGCCGTCGCCGATTGTGCCGATGCCAACAGCACTCATGTCGGAGCGCAAGGTCGCCACCTGCGCCTGGCCGTCGACATAAAAGCCAGTCTGGCCATACCAGGTCAAATTGGCGCCAATGCCATGACTTTCGGTGGTGTTCGAGCCATCGCCGAGGCTTGAGAAGATGTCGGCTGTAGCGTGCGAATATTGCGCCGTCAGCCCGCCAATCAGCATGCCGGCAGTGCCTTCGTAGAGCTGGCCGTCGAAACCGGCCTGCACCAAGACTGTGTCGGCGTCATAGGCGGCATTGGCAGTGGAAGTATCGGCCTCGACATGGCCGTGCGCTGCCTCGATGCGAGTCCAAATGGCGGCCTCGCGCGATATCGCGCCGCCATTCACCGCATTGCGCACGCGTTCGCCAACACGCTGCTCGAGCGTCGGCAGCGCCACCATGCCAAGCAGCACCTGCGGATAGTTTTCGTAGACCGGCACGGTGGGCGCGAGGCCACCAGCGCGCAGGTACCAGTCACCATCTGCCGGGTTGGTGATGCCGTGCTGGAACAAATTATAGCGATAGGCACCGCCAATTGCCGGGCCGTTGAGCACGAAAGCGTCGGCCGCCGAAGCGCCGTCGACCTGGACGATCCTGATGCCGTCGCCGGTGGTTTCGGCGCCGGCGCCGCCGACATTGATGACCCGCACCTTGGTCGCGCCGGTGCCCAGGATGGTGTCGCCAGTGACGACGAGCAGATCAGTTGGCGAATTGTCAGCGCCGAGCTTGGCCTCGATCTCCAATGCGCCGCCATTGCTAGTGTAGTCGCCGGCGACGGTGAATGTGCCGATCGAATTGCCCGGCGCGATGATACCGCCGGCATTGTTGGTCGTTGCGCCGACCGTGCCAGTGCCTTGCAGGCGTCCGCCAAGCACGTCCATGGTGCCACCGAGGATGCCGTTCACGGAAAGGGTGCCGGCGCGGACAGTCGTTGCGCCGGTGAAGCCCGAGCTGTCGCCTTCGAGGCGCGTAGTGCCCGAACCGGTCTGGTTGATCCTGCCATTGCCGGACATAGGCAGTGCGAAGGCGTAGTCGCTGTTGGTGTGGTTGAAATTCAGCGCACCCGTGCCGCCGGCAAGGGTGATGGAGGCGACATCCAAATGGCCCGCGCCCGTTGCCGCTTCGCCAACCGCGCCGCCGATGTTGATCGTCCCACCCTTGTTGATCGTCAGAACGCGCGAAGGCGCGACTGCGACAAAGGAAAAGGTGCCGCCGTCCGCAACGGTGATGATGCCAGTTCCGTTGGTCCCGAAGATCAGGCTGTTGACGCTATGCCGTGAACCGGCGCCCGAGATCAGGATGTTGGAGGTCTTGCCGGCGAGATGGCCGATCGACATATTGCCGTTCTGCATCAAGCCGCCATCGAGGATCCTGAGCGACACATTCCCAAAAAAGCCGAGCGAGCTTTGCCAGCGTGACCCGGTGCCGGAGATCAGGATCGTCGCACTTCCCGACCCGGCGCCCGCAACACCGGCGCCCATGGCGATCTGCCCCCCATGGATGATCGCGCCGCCGTCGAGGATATTGTAGGTGGCGTTGCCATGCAGCGAGCTGATGGCGGATTGCGTTCTGAACTCCGACCCATCTCCGATCAAGTTCAATGTCGCCTTTGTACCCGCCACATTCGCGACGTTGACGTTTCCGCTGGTGTTCTGGAACATGCCCCCATTTTCAACCGTCATCGTGACACCGGCCGCAGAACCAATGGCGCCGAGGCTGGCTCCCGTGGTGAGCTTCGATCCAATCCCGCTGATGATCAGGCCGGCATTGGCGCCGGTCAGGGACAGCGTGCCGCTGTTTGCCACCGTGCCACCATCACTGATGCGCAGCCCGCCCCCGGAGATCGTCGTGCTCGCGTAGCTGCTCGCGCCCGTCAGGGTCAGTGTGCCGTCGCCCGCCTTGGTGGCGCCTCCGGCCCCGGTGATGGCGCCCGACTGCGTTGCGCTGGCCCCCACCCCCACGGTCAATATTGAAGGGGCGGTAACGCCCGTGGTTCTCACCTCGCCATTGCCGTAGCTGATGTTCTGTGCCTGCGCCTGAGTTGACGCTATCGTGGCAATCGCCAGCGACAAAACCAGAACAGAATGTGACACCGCACAACGTGGTAGGCCATATAGGCTACCGAATGGGTGATCGGCGGAAATGGTCTTGGTGACGATAGGCATGGCTGCTCCTGCCCGAAGCCGCATTTCTGAAGCCCGGATCGCTGGTCTGATACGAGCCTTCCTGTCAGGGGGGAATGCATGCAGCAAGCTGCCGCAGAACTGATCCCTCAAGATACCCGCCGCAAGGGGAGCATTCGCATAGAATTGGCTATATCGAAGCGGCGCCATGTCTCATTTTTCTATGCATTTTGTCTCAAGCCATTCACCGCGCTTCTACCGGGCCGTGCTGATCGTCTTCGACGCACGCAAGAATAGGTGGAACACGACATCAAATCACCTTACCAACCGTCAGGTGAGGTTTCGGCCTTGGCGAGGGAAAAAACGATGGGACAAGCTGGAACGGACATCCGATAGTGGCTGACGAAGTGCTGCTTTCGACGGACTTCGTCGAACCGGGCCTGCGCGACGAAGTCTGGCGCGAGATCGCCAAGCCCTATTTCGAGGCGACGCAAGGCGACGGGGACGAAGACACCCTGCAAGGCTCAATCCTGTCGCGGTCACTGAACACGATACTGCTGGGGGCGACGACATTCAACGGACAACGCTACAGCCGGGATCGGCGCATCGTCTTGCAGAGTGGGCTCGACCATTATCTGGTGCAGCTTTTCGTCTCCGGTTCGCTCCTGGGCGATTGCGACGGCCGCATGATCTCCGTCGATCCGGGCGACATCTGGGTCTTCGACCTTGCCCGCACCTTCAAAGGCAGTGCACGCGCCGGATCGACGATTTCGATCGTCCTGCCGCGCGAGCGCGTCGATAAAGCGGCTGACGGGTACAGCCTGCATGGCGAAGTGCTCAAGGCAGGGTCTCCCGTCACGCGGCTTTTGACGGATTTCATCGTCAGCCTGTCGAACGTGTCGGCTGAGATGGAGCATGCCGATATGCTTGCCCTTGAGGGAGCCGCCATCGATCTGCTGGCATGCGGCCTGGCGCGCCAGCTCCCTGACGGCGCAATAGGCGACCAGGCACTTGCACATGTGCTCCGCCGACGCGTGCTCGATTTCATCGACGCAAATCTGTCTGAACCTGAGTTGGGGCCGACCCTGCTGATGCGGCGTTTCCGCGTATCACGGGCCCACCTCTACAGGACGTTCGCCACCGATGGGGGCGTCGCCAGGGTAGTGCGCGAAAGGCGCTTGGATGCGGCCTATGGCGAGCTTGTGCGCCCTGGCCATCCGTCGCGCTCGATAACCGAGATGGCCTCTCGGCTTGGCTTTTCCGGCAGCTCTCAGTTCCTGCGCGCATTCCGCGCCCGCTTCGGCATGACGCCGAGCGAAGCCCGGCAGGAAAAGGCCCGGCCGACACTGGCCGATCGGCGGCTGGCGCAGGTACAGGCGCGCTTGCTGGAATATTCGCAGAACCTTCTTGCGGATGACGCGTCTCATGCCGGCACTCACGACGGAGACAGCTGAGGGGTTTGCCAGAGGCCGCCATCGCCGCCTCGCCGCCCAAATTTGAAGTGGCATCGCGACAGGTCAACCTGCGACGGCCGCTGCCTGGAAGCGGTGGACGAAATCTTCGAGGACGGGGCGCTCCGTATCCGAGATTGCCCAATAGGAAAAAGCGCCATCGTTCCAGCGTACCAGCGAGAACCCGTTCGCCGAAAGAGCCGCCTCGGCTGGCGCTACGGCGATCTCCTGTGGCACCGCGACAAGCGTAATCAGGTGCTCATTGTGACGGTAAACGAGCGCCGGCACCGGCTTGTCCCCAATCACTTCGACCCGGCCTCCGAGAAGTGAATATCCATCTTTCGCAAGGTCGGGCGCCGGTGGCGAGACTCCGATCCTGGCGTCCAGCCATGGCTTTACCGTATGGCGGTCCGAAGAAGCGACGTCCACCGCGCTAGCCGCCAGAAGGCTGCGACGATGGCTGCTGGCGATTGCCGTGGCGAAGCTGTCCTGCGCTATGGGCGCCGTCATCCAGTAGGTGGCACCGCTTGCCACGGCAGCCGAGACCAGCGCCGAGGCGGCCAGGGCGCGCCAACCCGACAAACGGAAGCTGTCATTTGCCGGCCTCGTTGCCGCCTGCTTGTGTGCAGCGAGTTCGGCGATGCGCGCCCGAAAAGCGTCGCTGATCTCGGGCCTGGGCAAGCTGGAAACAGCGGTGCGGAGCGCATCGATCCGCGCATGTTCGGCAGCAAGGACCGGATCGCTCGCCATGCGCCGCTCAAGCGCCAAGGCCGCTGCAGCGTCGAGTTCGCCATCGACCAGGGCATGGATCAGAAGGCGCATGTCAGGCGAATTGGTCGGCAGTCCGTTATCTTCGATCATGATTGCCCCCAAGTTGCGAAATCAGCATTACTCGGGCTCGCGAAAGGCGGGACATGACCGTGCCTAGYGGCACGTCAAGCATTGCTGCGATCTCCCTGTAGCTGAGGTCGTTGATGTCGCGCAGCACGATAATTTCCCGATATTGGTGCGGCAGGGATGCTATGGCCGCTTCAAGTGCCGCGATGTCGGCTTTGGCGATCAGGGCCGCCTCGGGGCCATCGACGGGCTGAATGTCCTGCGAAGCGGCCATCTCGTCGAGATCGCTGAGATCTCCAACAGCAACGATACTGCGTGGCCGGTTGCGCGAGAGCCACGAGTAAGAGGTGTTGCGCACGATGCTCAATAACCAGGCGCGGGCATTGCCGCCGGCATAGCTGCCGATGCCGGCATAGGCCTTGAGACAGGCCTCCTGCACCACGTCTTCGGCGTCCACCGCATTGCCGGTCAGCCAGCGCGCCAGCGCCAAAGCGTCGCCAAGATGAGGCAGAACCACCTCACCAAAGCGTTCGGCCGAAACATTGCCGCTCAACACAGCCGTATCATCCGGGACTCCCAACAAGGTTCGCGGACGGCTTTCAAAAAGTAACTGTGACCTTGCCCTGCATATGCGGGTGTAGCCCGCAAAAATAGGGGAAGTCGCCAGCCTTGGTAAAGGTGAAGGCATAGGTGTCGCCTGTGTCAAGCGCCTTGGACCTGAAGGAGCCATCGCTCGATACGACCAGATGCGGAATGTCGTCGTCATTGCGGAACGTGACCGTCGTCCCGGCTTTCACGGTCAATGTTCGCGGCGTGAAGGCGAAGTTTTCGATCTTCACCATCGGCGCATCGGCCGCGAGCAAAGGTGCATCCATGGCGGCCAGGCCAAGGCCCACAACGATCGCCGCGAGTAGAGCTGAACGGATCATGCGAATGCTCCTTCGGCTTTCCACTCAAGCTTCGGCAAGCGTGTGATCGATGATGGCAAGCTCGCCACCGCCCTGCTTCACCGCAACGGAGGTGGTGCCGAGCAAACCGCGAAGCTTGCCTGGTTCGACCGTCATTGGCCCCGGTGCCGGAGCCGTGCCCGGTGCCGGCTGCGGAAAGGCCGTCGAGCGCGCAGTATGGAAAGTCACATTGCCTTCGACCTTCTGCATGATTTGATGGATATGGCCGTTCAGCACAGTGACCGAGCCAAAACGTTTGAGTAGAGCGAGCGCGTGTGCCGCGTCGTCGGTGCCCCAGCCCCATTCCGGATAGACGGCCCACAACGGGATATGCGCAAACACGACGACCGGGGTGGAGTTGCTGACCGGCTTCAGGTCGTCGGCCAGCCAGGCGAGCTGGTCCGCGCCGAGATTGCCAAGCCCGCCGGCCTTCAGATTGACGACGTTGACGAGGCCGACGAAGTGCACACCGTTCTGGTCGAACGAGTACCAGCCGGCACCCTTGGTGCCCTTGCCGTAACGTTCGAGATAGGCCTGCCCGTTGCCCTCATCGATGACATCATGTTCGCCGGGAACATAACGCACGTCGAAACCCGAGCCACCGATGATCTGGGCTGCGTTGTCGAACTGCGCTGCTTTGGAAAGATGGGTGATGTCGCCGGTGTGGATCAGGAAGGAGGGCTTTGTCTTGAGTGCCTTGATCTTGGCTATCGCCTCCTTCAGCGTATCGATCGCATGCGGATTGGCCGCCTTGTCGAAGCCGATATGGCTGTCTGAAATCTGCAGGAAGGTGAAGCCGGTGGACAATGCCGCGGCCGCCTCGGCTTCGCCCAGAAGGTTGAGCGAAACCGGCACGCCGCCTGAAATCGTCCACAAGATGCCTGTGCCTGCCCAGATCATGCACTCCAGCGCATGGCGACGGCTCATGCCCTCGCCGTCCTTTTCGTCATAATGGGTCATGTCGATCTCCTGCCGCGCCGCTTGTGGCGCATGCCTAGGAGACCTCGGGACGGACAGGTTTATTCCAGCAGCAACAGCTGGCGCCGGTCACGATGACGTGACGGCATAGGCGCCTGGTCTATGCCGTCCTCAACTGCCGATCAGCTGGCGTTTGCCCGGGCGTGGTCTACATAGATCTCGCGCAGCCTGGTGACGACCGGGCCTGGCTTGCCGTAGCCGACCGGTTTTCCGTCGATCCGGGTCACCGGCATAACGAAGGTTGAGGCGCTGGTGATGAAGGCCTCCGCCGCGCCCAAGGCTTCCTCGACGGTAAATCGGCGTTCCTCAAGCGTCAGGCCGCTCTCGTCCATCAACTGAACGATCGCCTGTCGCGTGCAACCAGGCAGTGTGCGCCTGCTGTTGGCCGGCGAGACGATCTTGCCGTCATGCGTGATGATATAGGCTGTGGACGACGCACCTTCGGTGACATGGCCGTCCTCGACCATCCACGCCTCGTCGCAGTTTTCGGCGCGCGCGTCGCGCTTGGCCAGCACCTGCGGCAGCAGCGATACGCTCTTGATGTCGCGCCTGGCCCAGCGCTGGTCGGTCACCGTCTTGACGGCAATGCCGGTCTTGGCAGCAGCAACGTCGACCAGAACCTTGGGCTGTGTGAACAGGAGCAGCGTCGGCTCCAACTCATCGTCAAACAGGAAATTCCGTTCCTCGGCACCGCGCGTCAGCTGGAGATAAACGACGCCCTCCTCGAGTCCATTGCGCTCGATCAGGGCATGTTCGATCTGCTCGATCGCAGCCGTGGTGACCGGCAGGCGCAAGCCAAGCTCGCGCGCCGAACGTTCCAGCCTTGCCATATGCAACGCGCTGTCGACGAGCTTTCCTCCAAGGACCGCGGTGACCTCATAAATGCCGTCGGCAAACAGGAAGCCGCGATCGAAAATCGACAGCTTCGCCTCGCTGGCCGGAAGGTAGCTGCCGTTCAGCCAGACAATGCGGTTTTGTCCGCCATTGGTCATTGGAACTCTCCAAAGCTGGGTGATGTTAGCGCTGCTTGTTTCGAGCCAGCGCTTTCAATGAAATTGCCTCGACGCGAGACGGCTTGCCGGTGCCGGCATCATAGCCATCGAAGGTGTGCGCCATGCACAGCGAGTTGAGGATGGCTTCTTCTGTCGCTTCGATCACCGCCTCAAACAGCGGCGACACCAGTTCATTGGGCAGTGTCGGCGCGGTGACGATGCCGGCACGCCTTTCGGGTGTGCGGCGAACGCTTTCATTGGTCGAAAACACCAGCGCATAGTCGCCCGAGCCGTTGCTGAGGGCCGCGCCCGTCCTGGCGAGGCCGCCGAAAGCACGCTGGCCCAGCCGCTTCAAATTGCGCTCGCACAAGGGTGCATCCGTCGCCACCACGATGACGATGGAGCCATCCTTGTCCTCTGAAGCAGGCTTGGCGCTCCAGGGCTCACCATCGACCAGCAGCCGGCCGCCATAGTTCGACTGCACCAAAACACCAATCGTGAAGGTCTCGCCGTCCTTGAAAGGTACGCGCCGCGAGCTTGTGCCAATGCCGCCCTTCATCCCGAAGGCCACCGTGCCTGTGCCCGCGCCGACCGCCCCTTCGGCGACCGCGCCATCCCCAGCGGCATCGATCGCTGCGCTGATCTCCGAAATGTCCGGGCGCCCAGCGCGAATGTCGTTCAGGCGGGAATCGTTGGTCTCGCCGACCACGGCATTGATCGACACCACCCGGTTGTTCCCCGGCTGCGCCAGCGTATGAGCGTGGATCGCCTCGATGGCGCGTCCGGTCGCCAGCGTGTTGGTCAAGACGACAGGTGTTTCGATCTCGCCCAATTCATCGATCTGGGTCGAGCCTACGAACTTGCCATAGCCGTTGAAGACAGCGAGCGCGGCGGGGACCTTGTCGCGAAAGATGTTGCCGCCATGCGCCAGGATCGCGGTGGCGCCTGTGCGGATGGTATCGCCTTCGACGACGGTCGAGTGCCCCACCAGAACGCCTGCAACGTCGGTGATCGCATTGAGCGGACCCGGCGCGAAAACGCCTGGCGCTATGCCAAGGTCACGCAACCWGCAACGCGTCGATGTCTGAGGAATGTCCGTGGAGCCGTGTTTCATGCGACATCCTTAGTTCCGTTTGCCGGCCGGAGACATTGCAAAGGTGGAATAGTTTGATGCCGTTGCCGCAAGCCGCAGAAAGAGCTCGGCATCCCGGCTGACGGCTGAGCGATTTGCGTCCGGACAAACTATTCCAGAACTGCATGACCCATGCCCTTTTGCGAATTTGCATTTGTCGGCTCATATCCGGATACTCGCGGAAAAGAATTTTAGGGTGGGGAAAGTCGATGATGAAAAGTGCCGGTAGCCCGGATATGATCCTGCATAACGGCATCGTCTGGTGCGGCTATGCGGAAGGCATCCGGCAGGCTGTCGCGATTGGCCAAGGCACAGTGCTGGCAACCGGATCCGACGAAGAGATTCTCGCGCTGAAAGGCGCTGAAACCAAGCTCATCGACCTCAACGGGCAGTTCGCGACACCCGGCCTCAACGACGACCATTTGCATCTGATTTCCACCGGCCTTTCCATGCAATGGGTCGACGCCAGCCCGGAATCGGCGCCGACGCTTGCCATCCTGCTCGACAAGCTACGCAAACGGGCCCAGGAGACGCCCAAGGGCGGCTGGGTGCTGGCGCGCGGCTATGACCAGGTCAAGCTCGATGTCGGCCGTCATCCGCACAAGAGCGAACTCGACCAGGTAACCACAGACCATCCGCTGATGCTCGTGCGCGCCTGCGGCCATATCAGCATCTTCAACTCGCGCGCTTTCGAGCTGGCGAACGTCAACGCCTCGACACCGGCGCCAGCCGGCGGCGTCATCGAAACGGTCAACGGGACTTTGACCGGCATGGTGGCGGAAAACGCGCAATCCGTGTTGCGCGCGGCGATCCCTGTCCCGAGCCAAGACGACCTGATCGATGCCATTGAACGAGCCGGCAAGTACCTTTTGTCCTATGGCATCACCAGCTGCATGGACGCAGCCGTCGGACAGGTCGATGGCTTCGCCGAAATCCACGCCTACAACAAGGCAAAGAAAGAGGGCCGGTTGCCGGTGCGGGTCTGGCTGACATTGCTCGGCGACCCCGGCAATTCGGTCGTCGACGAAGCCTATGCCGCCGGGCTGGTCTCGGGTGCCGGCGACGATTGGCTGCGGGTGGGCGCGGTCAAGATCTTCCTTGACGGTTCGGCTGGCGGGCGCACCGCCTGGATGTCGGAGCCCTATCTCGGCGAAGACAACACCGGCGTGCAGATCCTGTCCGATGACGAGCTCGAAAAGCTGGTCGCGGAGCATCACGCCCAGGGCTACCAGCTCGCTTGCCATGCCATTGGCGACCGCGCCATCGGGCAGCTGATCACCGCCTATGAAAAGGCGCTGGCAGCCGTTCCGGATGCCGACCGCCGCCACCGGATCGAACATTGCGGCTTTTCAACCGAAGCCCAGCACAAGCGCATGCTCGCGGCCGGAATTTACCCCTGCCCGCAGCAGGCGTTCATTTATGATTTCGGCGACAGCTATATCTCAGTGCTCGGTGAGGAACGTGCGCTGTCCAGCTATCCGCTGAAGACCTGGGACGATCTCGGTTTCAAGCCGGGCACGGGCAGCGACTCGCCTGTCTGCCTGCCCAACCCATTCCCTAATCTCTACTCCATGGTCACCCGCAAGACCTGGAAGGGAACGGTCATGGACGCAGGCCAGCGCGTGCCGATGGACAAAGCGCTTCAGGCCTACACCGAGTATGGCGCGTTTTCGCAGAAGGCCGAAACGATCAAGGGCCGCATCGTTGCTGGCCAATTGGCTGACATCGCAGTCTTCTCACGCAACCTGCTCACCGCATCACCAGAAGAAATCCTGCACGACACACAATGCACCCTGACGATCGTGGCAGGCGAAGTCGCTCATGAGCGCCCGACCGCCGCGTAGAGCGGAACGAATAAAATAATAAAAACAATACAATAGCTAAAACAAATAGGAGGAATCTCGCATGTTCAAAACCTTGTCCTTGACCGCGATGCTGATGCTCGGCGTGTCCACAGCAGCACTTGCGGAAGAGCCGCGCTCAGGCGGCGTGCTCAATTTCGTGGCCCCTTACGGCTCCAGCTTCGCCACACTCGACATCCACGCCACGCCCCAGACTCAGGACGAATTCTACGCCAAGGCGATCCATCGCAGCCTTTACAGCTGGGATTCGCTTAAGAATGAACCCGTGCTCGAGCTGGCAACCAGCGTTTCGGTGTCCGACGACGGCAAGGTCTACACCTACAAGCTGCGCGACAACGCCTTCTTCCACAACGGCCGCAAGATGACCGCCGATGACATCATCTGGTCCTACAAGCGCCTTGCCACGCCCTCCAACGCCTTCCCCGGCGCCCGCTACATCGCCGACATCGAAGGCGCCGATGCCTTCGCCAGCGGCAAGGCGACCGAGATTTCTGGCCTGAAGAAGATCGACGATTTGACGCTGGAGATCACCTTCACCGCGCCGATCAATCCCGGCTTCAACCTGATGCGCACCAACGCGGCCATCTATCCCGCCGACATCGGCGACAAGGCGGCGACCCATCCGATCGGGCTTGGGCCTTTCAAATTCGTCGAGCACGTGCCGGGATCGCGCATCGTGGTCGAGAAGTTCGACAAGTTCTACGAGCAGGGCAAACCCTACCTCGACAAGATCAACATCGTGATCATGGAAGATTCCGCGGCCCGCGACGTTGCCTTCCGCAATCAGGAAATCGACGTGACGGTGCTGGGGCCGACCCAGTATGTTGCCTATCAGGGCGATGCCGCACTGTCCAAGAACATCCTGGAAGTGGCCGAAGGCTACACCCGCAATGTCGGCTTCAACCCCAATTTCGCACCCTTTGCCGACAAGCGCGTGCGGCAAGCGATCAACTACGCCATCGACACCAAGCTGATCGTCGAGCGGCTTGCCAAGAACAAGGCCTACCGCGCGGTGAGCTGGCTGCCATTGTCGTCTCCGGCCTATGACACCACAGCCCAGCCCTACGCCTACGATCCGGAAAAGGCCAAGGCGCTGCTGGCAGAGGCCGGCTTCGACAAGGGCTTCGAGTTCGAACTCACGGCAACGCAGAATGAAAGCTGGGGCCTTCCCATTGTCGAAGCGATCATTCCGATGCTGGCCAAGGTTGGCGTCACAGTGAAGGCCAAGCCGGTCGAAGCGTCCGTCCTGTCCGAAGTCGTGCCGGCGGGCGACTTCCAGGCTTATATGTGGTCGAACGAGAGCGGACCTGATGCGCTCGCAGCACTGCAGTGCTTCTATTCGAAGACCGCGCAAAGCGCCTGCAATTACTCCAACTACAAAAACCCCGAATTCGACAAGCTGTTCGAGGCGGCCCAGACAGAGCGTGACCAGACGGCCAAGACCGAACTTCTGAAGAAGGCCAACAACTTCCTGCAGGAAGAAGCGCCGGTCTGGTTCTTCAACTACAACAAGGCGGTCATGGCCTATCAGCCCTGGCTGCATGGCCTGAAGCCGAACGCTACCGAGCTGGCCATCCAGGACTACGAAGATCTCTGGATCGACGAGACCGCGCCCGCTTCGCGGAAGTAACCTCCATCATAACTAAGAGTCCCCGACCCGCTGCCTGCGGGTCGGGAGAACGGGAGGGGTCTGCCCGGATGCTGCGCTTTATCATTCGCCGGATATTGCAGGCGATCCCGACCGTTATCGCGGTCGCGCTTTTGATTTTCGTCATCTTCTCGGTGGTTCCGGGAAGCTTCACATCCAGCCTGATCGCCGACGGGCGATCAGCATCCGACCCTTTGCTTGTCGAGCGGCTGAACAAGGAATTCGGCCTCGACAAGTCGCTGCCCGAACGCTTTACCTCTTACGTCTACGATCTTGCGCGTTTCGACCTCGGCACCTCGTTTCGAACGCGGCAGCCTGTGACGGACGTGATCGGCGCGCGGCTATGGCCGTCGCTGAAACTGGCAATGGCAGCGATGGTCTTTGCTGTGGTTTTCGGCGTGCCGCTGGGGTTTCTCGCAGCACTCAAGCCCGGCAGCATTCTTGATACGGTGACAATGATCGGCGCGGTTTCGGGCCTGTCATTGCCGCAGTTCTGGCTCGGCCTGCTGTTGATGTATCTCTTCGCGCTCCAGCTCGGCTGGCTGCCCAGCTTCGGCTACGGAGATGGCGGGCTGCGCTATCTGATCCTGCCGGCGATCACGCTGGGCCTGACGCCTCTGGCGCTGCTTGCCCGCACGACCCGCGCCGGCGTGCTCGAAGTGATGAATGCCGATTTCATTCGCACAGCATATTCCAAAGGCATGAGCAGTGGACGCGTCGTGCGCTGGCATGTGACGCGCAACGCGCTGGTGCTGATCGTCACGACCATCGGCCTGCAGTTCGGCTCGCTGATGGGACAGGCGGTGGTGATCGAAAAACTGTTTTCCTGGCCGGGCCTTGGCTCATTGCTGGTCGACAGTGTCGCGCTGCGCGACATTCCGGTCGTGCAAGGCAGCATCCTCGTCATCGTCTTGTGGTTTTTGCTCATCAACACGATCGTCGACGTCGTCTATGCCGCGATCGATCCACGTATCAAGCAGGACTGAGCCATGCGTATCCAGTTCAACCTGATCGTTGGCGGCTTCCTGACGGCACTGGTCATTCTGGCGGGACTTTTCGCACCCTGGCTCTCACATCTTGACCCGGTTCTCGACGCCGACCTGATGAACGCCGAATTGCCGCCGGACTGGACATTCTGGTTTGGCACCGACGCGCAAGGCCGCGATATCTACACACGGGTGCTCTATGGCGCCAGGATCTCGCTGACCGTGGGCATCGTGTCCCAGCTCATCAACACTGTGATCGGTCTCGCGCTGGGTATCTCGGCCGGCTATTTCGGCGGCTGGTGGGACGACCTGGTCAATGGGCTGACCAACGTCATGCTGGCCATTCCTTCGCTGATCTTTGCCATCGCCATCATCGCGATCCTCGGGCCGGGATTGCCGAGCCTGCTGATCGCGCTGGGGCTTACCAACTGGTCCTGGACCTGCCGTATCGCGCGTAGCTCAACCTTGTCGCTCAAGGGCCTCGGCTACGTCCAGGCTGCGAAGACGCTTGGCTACGGCAATATCCGCATCATGATCACCCAGCTTTTGCCGAACATGATGGGTCCGATCCTGGTGATCGGAACCTTGGGCATGGGCGGTGCTGTGCTGTCGGAAGCCGCGCTATCGTTCCTCGGGCTTGGCATTCGCCCGCCCTTCCCCAGCTGGGGCAGCATGCTCACCGACGCGCGTGAACTCATCGTCATCGCGCCGTGGGCAACGATCTTTCCCGGCCTTGCCATCTTTCTGTCCGTGCTCGGTTTCAACCTGCTGGGCGATGGCCTGCGCGACATGCTCGACCCGCATATGAGGATCCGCCGCGCATGAGAGATATCCCGCTTCTCGAAATCAAAAACCTGGATATCGGCCTGAAGATCGGCGGGCACGAGCAAAAGATCGTCAAGGACGTGTCCTTCGACATCATGCGTGGCGAGGCCTTCGGTCTGGTCGGTGAATCAGGTTGCGGCAAGACGATCACCTCGCTTTCGATCATCGGCCTGATGAAAGGGCCACTTGCGGTTACCGACGGCCAGATCCTGTTTGACGGCACGGACCTGCGCGGCCTGTCGCCTCGCGACATGCGCAATCTGCGCGGCAATCGCATCGCGATGATATTCCAGGAGCCGATGACCGCGCTCAACCCGCTGGCGACAGTCGGGCGGCAAATYGCCGAGATGTTCGTTCTGCACAAGGGCACGAGCTGGAAGGATGCAGAACAGCGCGCGGTCGAAGCATTGGCCAGCGTCAAGGTGCCGGCACCCGAGCAGCGCGTGCACAATTACCCACACCAGATGTCAGGCGGCATGCGCCAGCGCGTCATGATCGCCATCGCACTCGCCTGTGACCCGGACCTTCTGATCGCCGACGAGCCAACGACAGCGCTCGACGTGACCGTGCAGGCGGAGGTGTTGAAACTCATCCACGAGCTTTGCTCTGCCCGCAACACCGCCGTCTTGATGATCAGCCACGATCTTGGCGTCATCGCCAACATGTGCCAGCGCGTTGGCGTGATGTATGCCGGCCAGCTCGTTGAAGAGCGCGATACCTACGACCTGTTCGCCGATCCACGGCATACCTACACCAAGGGCCTGCTCGGCGCCTTGCCCCGGCTCGGTTCGCGACAACGCCATGGTCGCCAACGCCTCGTCGACATCGACAGCATCGTCACCGACAAGAGCAAGCTGACCGAAGAATTCTACTTCGAGCCACGCAAGCCGCAAATGGCGGCGCGTGCCGATAGCGAGGCTCGCTGAGCATGTCTGGTCAAACAACGGCGACCGATCGTCCCTTGCTCGAAATCAACGACCTGCACGTCCATTTCCCGGTGAGCGGCGCGCTTTTTTCCCGGCGTAAGCAAGCATTGCGGGCCGTCAATGGTGTCAGCCTCCACCTCAACAAGGGCGAATGCCTGAGCATTGTCGGTGAATCCGGCTGCGGCAAGTCGACAACCGCCCTGTCGGTGATCGGGCTCCAGGCTCCGACCTCAGGCGATATTCTATTCGAAGGCAAATCGATCATTGGCGCCAACGCGCCACCCCGCATGGAACGCGCGCGGATCGCACAGATGGTTTTCCAGGACCCCTATGCCTCCCTCAACCCGCGCCAGACGGTGCATCGTTCACTGGCGGAGCCCTTGCGCCTGCATGGCACCAAGTCCCGCAGCGAAATCGACGACCGGGTCGCCGAGATGCTGCGCCGCGTCGGCCTGACGCCGGAACAGGGAACCCGCTTCCCACATGAATTTTCCGGCGGCCAGCGCCAGCGCATCGGCATCGCGCGCGCGCTGATCCTCGACCCGCACATCATCATGCTGGACGAACCGGTCTCGGCGCTGGACGTGTCGATCAGGGCGCAGATCATCAACCTGTTGCTCGATCTCAAGGAACAGCTGTCTTTGTCCTACATCATGATCAGTCATGATCTCGGCGTGGTCGAGCATATGAGCGACCGCGTTGCGGTGATGTATTTCGGCCAGATCGTCGAGATCGGTCATTGGGACGCGATCTTCTCAAGCCCGACACACCCCTATACACGCAAGCTGATCAGCACCATTCCCGACCCGGACGCCATCTTGCAAACCGGCGTCAAGGCAGTCTTGCGGAACGCGCCACTGCCGCCTCAAGGGTATCGGTTTTATCCGCAAGACATCACCAATCCCGACGTCTATGCCGCTCCTGCGCCCAGCGAGCTGATTTCGATCGGCGAGGATCATCAGGTACGTTGCCAGCGCCTCTCCGCCTGAACCGGTCGCCCGGCAGGCAAGGGACTCGTTCCGGCCACTGGTCATACCGGATGCCGCATGCCTTGACATGACGTCGACTTCGGCCGCATCCCATGATCACGAATTCAAAGTGTTACGCGTCGCTTGCGCCCCCCTTGGGCCGCACGGCGATGCCCAGGGGGCGGCGTCTTGGAACTCAAGTGGCTGGAAGACTTCCTCGCCTTGGCGGAAACCAATAGTTTCTCCAAGGCTGCGGAAGAAAGGAACATCACCCAGTCCGCCTTCAGCCGTCGCATCAAGCAACTCGAGATATGGCTCGGCTCAAGTCTAATCGATCGCGCCACCTATCCCTCGCGACTGACCTCTGCGGGCGAAAAGTTCGTGCCCGTCGCGCGCGAGGCCGTACGCAGCCTGACGCAGGCGAGGCGAAGCCTGCGCGAGCAGGAAGGGGCCGAGGCCCAGACGATCACCGTCACCGCGCTGCACACGCTGTCGTTCACCTATTTCCCCGGCTGGCTGCGCACAGTCAGCGACAGGGTCGGCCCGCTCCTGTCGCGGATCAAGCCCGACCTGGGAAGCATGGAAGAAAACGTCAGCTCGCTTGTCGATGGCGACTGCGACTTCCTGCTGACCTATGCGCATCCAGCGGTATCCCTCGTGCTCGATCCCGAACTCTTCGAGTACCGCATCCTCGACCAGGAGACGATCATTCCGATCTCCGCCCCATCCAGCGACGGCAAGCCGCTGCATGATCCCGACCGGGAGCGCCCGGCGAGCTATGTCGGCTATGAGAAAGGCTCGTTCTTCGGCCTGCTGTTCGGCGAAGTTCTGTCCGAAAGGCTTGCCGCGCACAAGCGCGCCCACACCGGCTCGATGTCGGTGGGGCTCAAGGGCATGGCGCTTGCCGGCTGGGGCGTTGCCTGGGTTCCCGAAAGCCTGGTCCGGGCGGAACTGGACAATGGTACGCTCGTTCGAGCAGGCGATACATCGTGGGACATCCGGGTCGACATCCGCCTATACCGCTCCCGCCAGAACCGCCGCCCCATCGTCAACCGCGTCTGGCAATGACGGGATCCGTCCGACCGTCCATCCCCGCAGGGATGCTCGACACATAGCCCCCACGCACCAGAAGCCTCTCTCCGACAATGCAACTGCATTTGAGACAAAGCCTCAATTCCGTTGTGTGGCGACCTGCCTGGGAATGAGGAAGCGGGCGGCAAGGACGCAGAGCAGCACGGTAAACATCAGGATCAGCGCAACGAGCKCGTTGATATCTGGCGAAAAACCAAGCCGCATCATCGCCCACAGCCTGACGGGCAGCGTGCTCTGAGTTCCGGTCACCAGAATGGTGATCATGGTTTCATCGAACGACAAGGCGAAGGCTAAGATCGCGCCGCCGATCATCGCGCTCGAAAGATTTGGCAAGATGATGCGCCAGAACGTCTGCCACCTTGTGGCACCCAGATCGTAAGACGCCTCCACCAGCGTGCTGCTCATCGATTGCAACCGCATCAGCACGGTGCGGTAGACAATCGCCAGGACAAAGACCGTGTGACCGATGATGACCGTCAGCAGCGAGCGCTCGATGCCAACTTCACGGAAGAAGATCAGGAGCGCCAGACCGCTGATGATCGGCGGCATCAGGAATGGCAGGAATATGATGAACTGCAGGATGGAACGCCCGCTGCGGCGGCCGTGATAGTAGAGGGCCAGCAGCGTTCCGCCCACCACGGATAGGACAACCGTACAGATACCGACAATCAGCGTGGTGCGCAGAGCGAGGAGAATGTCCCGGTTCTCGGCCAAGGCCACGTAGGCCGAAACCGTTGGGGACGACCAATCGACCTCGCCGCGTGTGATCGTGAAGAACGACGACACGATCGGCACAAGCAGCGGACTGTAGAGCAGCACGGCGACCAGCGCMGTGACTGCGGCCAGAAAGATAGTGGACGGCCGAAGCGCGGCACTCATGGCGAAGTCCCCCGATTGCGCCCGAAGCGCTCGCCAAGGAGAATTGCGGCGATCACCACCATGGCCAATGCCACCGACAGGGCCGCGCCAAACGGCCAGTTATAGGCCGTGCCGAACTGGCTGTAGAGGATGCGGCCGAAGGTGAACCCGCTGATGCCACCGACCATTTGCGGGGTCAGGAAATCGCCGATCGCCAGCACGAACACAAAGCTTGCCGCCGTTGCCACACCCGGCAGGCTAAGCGGCAGTGTGATACGCAGGAAAGTCTGCAATCCACTGGCGCCGAGATCGTCTGATGCGCGCAGCAAGACCTGCGGAACGCGTTCGAGTGCGAGGAAAATCGGCAGGATCGCGAAAGGGATCAGCAGGAGCGTCAGCGTAAGCAAGATGGCGTTCATGTTGAACACGAAGAGCGAGGATGGCTCCTGCAGGATGCCGATCGCCACCAGTGCCTTGTTGAGAAAGCCATTGAGGCCGAGAATGCTGCGGATCGCGTAGATCTTGATGACATAGCTCATCAGCAGCGGCACCAAAAGCAGCATGAGCAACGCGTAGCGCCACCGTCCTTTGAGCGTGGTCAGGAAATAGGCCGCGGGGTAGGCCAGCAAGACACAGATCGCCGCCACCGAAACGCACAGCACGATCGTGTTCCAGAACACCGGCAGGAAAACCGGATCAGTGAAGAAACGAACGTAATTGCCCAGCGTCAGGGCGTGGTTGATCTCACCCTGATCGACGCTGAAAAAGCTGTAACCCAGAAAGATCGCCAGCGGCACGAGAATGAAGATCACAGGCAAGGCAAACGCCAGTACCGTCACTAGCAGCGACCATCGCATTTCGGAAAGCCGCATCGAACTATAGCTGGTCATGAAAGCACCAGATGGCCTTCGTGCGGCATGAACGAAAGCGCCATTGTCTGGCCGCATGTCAGTGCGCTGCCGTTGACCCGGCTTGGGAGACGCAGCCTCACGCGMGGCGCGTCTTCGCCGTAGCCGGCAGTGATGGTAGCAACGGTCGATGAGCCGGCAAAGGCCATATCGACAATCCGGCCTGAAAAGCAGTTGTCGGCGTCCTGCGCATCCGCAAGGTGTAGGGCCTCAGGACGAAACACCGCAAAGGCGCTGGTTCCGTCCGCCGCAGCCTTCAGTTGGGGCTGCCCGTCAACGGAACAGACCAGACGTCCGAGCCCTGTCTCGATGGATCTCAACTCGCCCTTGACCGGCCCAAGCGTTCCCAGCACCAGATTGTTTTCACCAAAGAACCGCGCCACAAACTCGCAATTCGGCTTGTAGTAGAGCTCGTGCGGGGTGCCCAGTTGGCGAATGTGACCAGCCTGCATCACGCAGATGCGGTCGGCCATGCCGATGGCTTCTTCCTGATCGTGGGTCACGAACAGAAAGGTGGTCTTGATTTCGCGCTGAATGGATTTCAGGAATTCCTGCATCTGGCGCCGCAGTTCGAGATCGAGCGCGGCAAGCGGTTCATCGAGCAGGATGAGGCGCGGCTGGCAGATCAGCGCGCGGGCCAACGCCACACGCTGGCGTTGGCCGCCGGAAAGCTGCGCGGGAAAGCGATCGGCAAAGCGCCCGAGTTGGACCAGCTCCAGAGCTTCCGCGACGCGACGAACGATCTCCTTGCGTGGCACATGGCGAACTGAAAGCCCATAGCCGACATTGCCGGAAACGGTCAGGTGCGGAAACAGCGCATAGTCCTGAAACACCGTGTTGAACGGACGCCGGTTGATCGGCATGCGGCTGATGTCTTCACCGTCCAGCCGGATTTCGCCTGATGTCAGGGGCTCCAATCCGCCGATGAGCCGCAGGACCGTGGTCTTGCCCGAACCCGATGGTCCCAGGACGGTCAGAAATTCGCCATCCCGGATCGAAAGATCTAAGTCGTGGAGCACGGGAACCGCGCCGTAGGACTTGGATACGGACCGCAATGTAAGCAGGTCGGGATTCTGGTTCATAAGTTGCTCTTGCGTAGATTTGGCGATGGTCCGGACATGTCCGGACCATCGGTGTTTCGAGTGCGCAAGTCAGAGATCAAGGTGTAGCCTTGACCTCGTTCCACATATCCGAACGCTTGAGCGGGTCTTCGACATTGTTGAGCCAGACCAGCTTGTCGTTGCCGCCGGCACTGCCGGTTTCAGTGACCGTATTGCCAAAGCCGGTACGTTCGGAGAGCTCACCACCGATCTTCTTGCTCAGCATGAAGTCGATCCACTTTTCGGCCGCGGCCTTGTCGCGAACGCCTTTGGAGATGACCCAGTTGTCGAGCCAGGCCAATGCGCCCTCGCTTGGATTGACATAGGCGACGTGGGCGCCAATGTCCTTGAGCGCCTTGACCTGCTGCTGGCCGTAATTGGCCCAAATCAGAGCAACGTCGTTGTTCTTGTAGATCTGCTGAGCTTCATCGGCGGTGGTGTAAAAGCTGAGCACGTTGCGCTTTAGGTCGACCAGCTTGGCCTTGACCGCCGCCAGTTGGTCGTCGCTGAGATTAAACGGATCCTTGTAACCGAGCGTCAGCGCCGTGAATGAGAAATTGTGCTCGCCATTGTCATAAGCCAGGATCTTGCCCTTGAATGCCGGATCCCAGAGTGCTCCCATCGACGTCGGCGCTGGCTTGACCTTGTCGGTGTCGTAGATCAGGCCGATCGAGTCGAAGCAGAACGGAATGCCGTATACCTTGCCATCGTTCATCACGCCGCCAACCGCCGCCAGATCGCGGAAGCGCGGCAGCACGTCCTTCTGGTTGGAGAGCTGCGCGACGTCGATCGGCGCGACAAGATCAGCCTTGATATAGCGCTGCAATTGGGCTGTGTTGACTGCGAAGACATCGAAGTCCTGGCCTTCGCTGCCCTTGATCTTGGCCCAGATTTCATCGTCGCTGCCGATAAAGACAACATCCACGCCTATGCCGGTGTCGGCGGTGAATTGCTTGACCCAATCAGCGTCTGCGTAACCGTCCCAGGCCAGGACCCGAAGGTTCTCGGCCAAGGCCGCCGATGCCATCAGGCCGATGCCCAATCCAACTGTCGCTATCCTTAGAAGCAGTCTTTTCAGTGCCATAACTAACCTCCCTTGATCATGCATGGTGAGCCGCAATTCGCAGGTCTTCCGCTGTCACAGCTGTGTGACGACGACCAATCCCTCGTCCGGCATAAGCTCCATCCGGTTGCGCAGTGGCTTGCCGAACTGCTGGGCTTGGATTTCATATTCGTCGCCGGGTGCCGTCTGGACGCCCGAGGCGTAGCTCATGACTGCCGCGCCGAAGAAATAAGCGTGCAGGTCGCCGGGCCTGCGGTTCATCGGGTAGCGGAAATGATAGTGCTCGAGATTGGCGATCGAGTGCGACATGTGCGCCTCGCCCGACAGAAATTCCTGCTCCCAGATCACGGCGCCGTTGCGCCGGATGCGAGAGTGGCCACGCACTTCGTCGGGCAGATCTCCAACCAGCAGTTCCGGGCCGATCGAACAGGACCTGAGCTTGGAATGGGCAAGATAGAGGTAGTTCTCCGCTTCCGTAACATGGTCGGAAAACTCGTTCCCAAGCGCATAGCCGATGCGATAGGGACTGCCATCGGGCCCAGTGAGATAGAGCCCGACAATTTCGGCTTCCTCGGCGCCAGCCCGGGCGAATGCAGGCAGCGGCAACGGTGAGCCGGGCGCAACGACACAGGTGCCGACACCCTTGAAGAACCACTCTGGCTGAACCCCGAACTGGCCGGCGGCGGGCTTGCCCCCTTCCAATCCCATGCGGAAAATCTTGAGGGAATCGGATTCCTCGGCATCCTCGCCATGGGTCAGGACGTGCATCTTGTCGCGCGCTGCTGCACTTCCCGTGTGGGTCAGGCCCGTGCCGGTGACAAGGAAGCGCGCTGGCTCGGGATGATCTACCGGGGCAAGCACCAGGCCGGCACGCAACAGCTCATCATAGTCAATCTGCTCGGCCGTCATGCGCTCCTCGACGAGCGTTGCAATGGATACGCCCCGGGCAATCGCCGCCTCGGCCAGTTCGAGGACAGTGCTTGTTTCCTTGAGCGGGTGCAGATGGTTGCCGTCGATCGAGACACGGCCCACCCGGCGGTCTCCGGCAGGCATTTTGAATTGTACAAGACGCATGAAATCACCTTTTTCCATCGGGCGGGTCACACCCACCCTCCATCGACGATGAATTGCTGGCTTGTGCACATGCTGCTGTCGTCGGCTGCGAGAAACAGCGCCATGCGCGCGATATCGGACGGCTGCAGTCTATCCGGCAGGCATTGCCGTTCCTCGATCTGTCGCTCGCCGGCCGGGGTCAGCCACAACCGCATCTGGCGTTCCGTCATGACCCAGCCCGGCACCATGCAGTTGACGCGGATGCGTTCGGGGCCGAGCTCTCGTGCGAGCGCCCGTGTCATGCCGTAGACTGCAGCTTTCGCCGTCACATAGGCGGGGCAATCCGGATCGCCGACCATCCAGGTGATGGAGCCAAAATTGATGATCGAGCCGCCACCGAGTGCGCTCATCTGCGGACGCACGGCCTGGGCCGCAAAGAACTGGTGACGCAAATTGACCGCCATGCGATCGTCCCAATAGGACACCGTCACATCCTTGGTTTGGTGGCGGTCGTCGCTGCCCGCATTATTGCACAGCACCTGGATCGGGCCGTTGTGCTGCATCGCCTGCTCGACGGCGGACCGCAGATCCTCGACATTGCGCAGGTCGCACGGAACGAACAGCGGCGGTGCCTCGCCCAGTGCGCCGATGGCATCGACGAGACGCCTCGACTGCTCCTCCGCCACATCTACAAATGCGACGCGGCTGCCCTGGGCGCAGAAGTGACGTACCAGGCTCTCGCCGATGCCGCTGCCGCCGCCGGTTATGAAAACGCTGCGGCCCCTCAGGCTGGGGAAGATGGCGTAGCTGCTGGTTTCGCCAGTCATTGCCCGCGCCCTCTAGTGCGAATGCCGAGGGATGCCGGCGTCGCGGCGGCCGACGAGAAAATCGAAATCGCAGCCCTCGTCGGCCTGCAGCACGCGCTCGACATACAGGCTTTGGTAGCCGCCTTCCGGCGGCGGCGGCGGCGTCCAGTCGCTACGGCGGATCGCCAGTTCTTCATCGGAAACGAGAAGCTCTAAGCGACGCCCGGCCACATCGAGTTCGATAAGATCGCCATCGCGCACCAGTGCAAGCACGCCCCCGGCGGCTGCCTCGGGCGCCACGTGTAGGACCACGGTGCCATAGGCGGTACCGCTCATGCGCGCATCCGAAATCCGAACCATGTCGGAGACGCCTTGCTTGAGCAGCTTTGCCGGCAGCGGCATGTTGCCGACCTCGGCCATGCCGGGATAACCGCGTGGACCGCAATTCTTGAGCACCATCACCGACGACGCGTCAATGTCCAGATCGGGATCATCGATGCGAGCGTAGTAATGCTCGATGTTTTCGAAGACGACGGCCCTGCCGCGATGCTGCATCAATTCAGCCGTTGCCGCCGATGGCTTGATCACCGCCCCGTTGGGCGCGAGATTGCCGCGAAGGATCGATATCCCCCCCTCCTCGGTCAACGGGTTTCGCAGCGGCCGGATCACCTCGGGATTGTAATTGGGCGCACCGTCGACCAATTCGCCGATGGTCTTTCCACTGACAGTCATGGCATCGCGATGAAGAAGCCCCACCTCATCGAGCGACGCCATGACCGCAGCTAGCCCCCCGGCGTAGTAAAAGTCTTCCATCAGGAATCGGCCGGACGGCATAAGGTCGACGATCGTGGGCACGCCGCGTCCAAGGCGATCCCAGTCTTCAAGCCCCAGCTCCACCCCAACCCGACGGGCGATGGCGATCAGATGCAACACCGCATTGGTCGAGCCCCCGATTGCCCCGTTGACGCGAATGGCATTTTCAAAGGCCGCCTTGGTGAGGATTTGCGAGATCGTCACGTCCTTGTGGACCAGATGGACGATGCGGCGTCCCGCCAGATGGGCCAAGACTCCCCGCCGGGAATCGACCGCAGGGATTGCCGCGTTGTCGGGCATGCCGATGCCGAGCGCTTCGACCATGCTTGCCATGGTCGAAGCGGTCCCCATTGTCATGCAACTGCCGGCCGACCGGCTCTGGCCCTGTTCGGCGGCGAGGAAATCGGCCACGGCCATGCGCCCAGCCTTCACGTCCTCGGCGAATTTCCACACATGGGTGCCCGAGCCGATATCCTGCCCGCGGAACTTGCCGTTGAGCATCGGCCCGCCCGAAATGGTGATGGTCGGCAGATTGCATGACGCCGCCCCCATCAGCAGCGCCGGCGTGGTCTTGTCGCAGCCGGCCAGCAGCACGACGCCATCCATCGGATTGCCCCGGATCGATTCCTCCACATCCATGCTTGCCAGATTGCGGAACAGCATGGCGGTCGGGCGCATATTACTTTCGCCCAGCGACATCACCGGAAACTCGAGCGGCAGGCCGCCGGCCTCATAGACGCCGCGTTTGACATGGTCCGCAAGCGCACGAAGATGGGCATTGCACGGGGTCAATTCGGACCAGGTGTTGCAGATCCCGATCACAGGACGGCCGTCGAACTCGTCGCCTGGAATGCCCTGGTTCTTCATCCAGCTGCGGTGCATGAAGGCATTCTTGCCCTCGCCCCCAAACCATGCGGTTGAACGCAGCTTGCGTTTTTCATCCGTCACGACGTCTGTTCCTTGCGGCGCTTGTTGCGGTTCTCGACGCTGCGGCGCACGTCTTCCTCGGCGTTGTCGATGAGCACCAGCAGCGCCTTTTGCGCGCCCGGACCGTCGCCAGAGGCGATTTTTTTGGCCACTTGCCTGTGCAGCGGCAGCGAGTGGCGCTGCCCCTCGGGGTTGTCGTTGGAAAGGCGAAAGCTCATCACAAGAGCGGTCTCGACCAGGGCAGCCAGCGAGCCGATCAGTTCGTTGCCGGTCATACGCAAGATGGTCTGGTGGAACACAAGGTCCGGCTTGGCGAAACGGTCGCCATCGTCGCCAACCGCTTCCATTTCGGTCAGCGCAGCGTTCATCTCGGCGATCTGGCCCGGCGTGGCACGCTGGGCTGCGAGTGCTGCGGACATGGGCTCGATGGCTCGACGCAACTCGAACAATGCCCTGACATCGTCGGCGCTGACAGCCCCGGCGTAGCGCCACGACAAGACATCCGGATCGAGGAAATTCCAGTCGGCGCGCGGACGCACCCGCGTTCCTGTCTTGGGCCGTGACTCGACAAGCCCCTTGCCCGCCAGAACCTTGATCGCCTCGCGCAGCACCGTGCGGCTGACGCCCAGCATTTCGCTGGAGTCGTCGGCGTTGGGAAGCGCTTCGCCGGGCAGGAAATCACCTTGCACGATGCGCAATCCGATTTGTTCGACCACCGTCGCATGCAGCGCGGTCGAGCCGCTGGATACCGCGACCGCGACCCGGGAGACTCGGGCCGCGCTAAACGACTTTCTATTCTTCATACTATTCATATGATATTTTTTAACGGCATGATCGCCGGAGTCAAGAGGATGGCATCGGTCTCGCCGCCAGATACGCTGCCGATCCTGCTCGATACGGTCTTTAGGGTATGGGCACGCTGCGGATCGCAACGTTCACGTTCACGCTTTCCAGGCACAATTTACTGATTAGCGAAGAGGCATCGTGGCCAAAGCGGCGAACGAATGCGCGACTTCGATACGCGGCAGAAGAACACTGGATAGTGTCATCACTGGCTATCCGCACCGAGCGCAGCTTTGAAAACTACGCAGCTCAGGCAAGCCGAATGGGGATGGGCAAATCAAGAGTGTCGCTGACGGAAGCTGAGCGCTCACACGTGACCGTATTCGAAAAATCTACAGCATCGCCAGCGCTGCAACTGCCAAGATGATGCGGAGATAACACCCGGCCTGCCGTCGATTGAAGCAAGGCGGCTCATGACGAACCACTGCCAAGCTCCAAATAGCTAAGGACGCAAATAGCTCAGGATGATCGTCGGACAGGTCACCTAGCCAACCATCATACTGCTGAAATTGAACCAACAAACACGAAAAGGCGGGAGATTGCCCCCGCCTTTTCGTCGCCAAATGGGCTGATCTGAAATGATCATGTCTAAAGACCTGCTGCGGCAGTTTGCTGCCCAGGTCTCCGGATCAAACCATGTTTCTCGCGCGCTCACTGGAGCGGACGTCAGTACAGTCGAGACTTGCCGCGCGCCTCCGGCTGCCAGGGTGCGCGAGAAAAATCAGGCTTTGCTGAGATTGCCAGCAGAGGACTTGCCGGTGCGGCGGTCCTGCTCGATCTCGAAATTGACCTTCTGGCCATCAGCGAGGGTCGAGAGTCCAGCGCGTTCAACAGCGGAGATGTGAACGAAAACGTCCTGACCACCATCATCCGGCTGAATGAACCCAAATCCCTTAGTGCTGTTGAACCACTTCACGGTTCCAGTCGCCATATGCTTATTCCTTGTAACTCTAGCAATGTGCATGGCCCGACAGTGAGGCCGGTTCGGTTCGTATCAGGATTTTGAGACAGACGCAGCAAAAAGATGACAGCCCATCGGCCTGCATCGATGCCACTTTCGCGGCGCCCCGCCGGTTTCCCCGCGCGATACCGGCGGGGACACTCAGGCCGCGGCTGTACCGGACGTCAGCCCTTTGACGTCCGCTTCTTCTTTTCGGGATCATCGAAGGTCAGCGTGTGGGCGATCGCGTTGGCTCTCAGCGACCTGCCCCGCACCTCCAGCCTCACGCCTTGCTTGGCATAAGGCCCGTCGAGACGAGCAATCGCCATCGAGCGTTTGGTCAGCTTCGAATAGGACGGACAGGTGATGACGCCGACCTTGTTACCGTCGGCCCAGACCTCGTCACCGAGATCGGCCATCTTGTCGCCTTCGATCAGCATGCCGAAGATTTTGAAGCGCTCCTGGCCTTTCTGGCGATAGTGCTCCTCGGCACCACGGAAGCCGGTCTTGCCAGGCGAAACCGTGAAATCGAGCCCAAGCTCCCACAGGCTATCGCCGACGGGCTGGCCCGGGATCGGATACATCTGCGAATTGTCATAGGGGTAAAACAGCAAATAGCTCTCGACACGCAGCAGGTCGAGCGTGCTGAAGCAGCACGGAATGATGCCCATCTCCTTGCCTTCGGAAAGGATCGTGTCCCAGACAAGCCGCGCGTCCTGGCCGCGCACGAAGAGTTCGTAGCCGCGTTCGCCGGTGTAGCCCGTCCGCGAAATCGTCACCGGCGCTCCGAACAGCGTGGTGTGGATGTGGTGGAAGTAGTTGAGGTCGCGGATGCCGGGCACATGCCTGGCGAGGAAGTCGACGGCGACCGGCCCTTGCAGCGAAAGGTCGTGCAGGTCGTCGTCGAACAGCACGGCACAATTGCGGCCCGCCGCCTGCTTGACGATCTCTTCATGCGCGGTGCCGGTGCCGGAAACCAGCATCCAGGAATTGGGCCCATTGCGATAGATCACGCAATCATCGGTCAGATGGCCGCGCTCGTTGAGCATGGTTGCATAAACCGAACGGCCCGGCTGGATCTTGGCTATGCTGCGGGTCGTGATGTACTCCAGGATGGCGATTGCGTGCGGGCCGATCAGGTGCGTCTTGCGAAGGCCCGACACGTCCATCAGGCCGGCCTTGGTGCGGATCGCGATGTGCTGGTCGAAAGGGTCCGCGTCGTAGGTCCAGGCGGTGCCCATGCCGCTCCAATCCTCGAGATTGGAACCCAGTGCGCGGTGGCGGTCGCCGAGGGCGGTGAAGCGCCAGCTCAAAGTCATTGTATCCTCCGGTAATTTTGGCAAACAGGTTTCGTGCTGGCGCGGGTCAAAGCGCACCAGGAACGTCTTTCGTTCGTGAGCAGGACCCGCGACAGATTTTAAGGAGTTTGGGCAGGCGATCGGCCTGAGCGCCCTCCAACGCTCAGGCCAGGCGGAGCGGGACTCCGCCGATCAGCCGGCCAGGCCGGCAGCCAGGACCACGCCTGCAGCGGCGATGCCACCACCGCCCATCTTGAGCGCTGTGCGCCAGGATTGGCGCGCGACAATGGTTGCAAGGGAAAAGCCCATCGCATGCAGGACCACTGTCGAAGCGACAAAGCCCAGCCCGTACAGGAAGGCATTGCTGGCGATAGGCAATTCCTGGCCATGGGCAAAACCATGCAGGCCGCCAAACGCGAACGTCATCGCAAAGGCCGCTGCGAATGGCACCTTGCTGCCCAGCGCAACGATCGCGCCCAGCAACACCACCGACCCGGCAATGCCCAGCTCGACGAAGGGAAGCGAAAGCCCACTCATGCCAAACACCGCACCGGCGATCATGCCGATGACGAAGCCGAGCGGCAGCCAGCGGAACACCGGCTCGTTGTCGGCATTCTGCCCGGCCCAGATGCCCACCCCGGCCATGGCCAGGATATGGTCAAGTCCTGACAAAGGGTGGGACAGTCCGGCTCCTAGGCCACCGGCCTCGGGCAGAAAATGGGCATAGCTCGGCATCGTCGAGGCGGCATAAGCAACAGCAACCGCTGCAGCGAACCGCGTCATCTTCTTCGTGTTCGTTGTCGTGTTCACCATCAACTCCTGTGGCCGGCCGCAGCCGGCCTTATCCAAGTGGTTGTCTGTTACTCGGCGGCGACCAGATCGGTGCGGCGCAGATTGGCGTCGATGACGTCGCCATTTTGTGCCGCCAACGAGGCCATCAACCGCATGATGACACACGCAGCCAGGCGGGCCGCCGTGCCGCTGATGTCGAAGATCGGGCAAAGCTCGGTGAGGTCGATGACACTGACACTGCCGCGCTTGGCGATCATGTCGGCGATGCGCATCATCTCGCGCGACTCGATGCCGCCCGGCTCCGTCGAGGTGACGCCGGGTGCAGCCGACGAATCCATGACGTTGAAATTGAAGCTCAGATATTGCGCGTCGGTGTTGCCCCAGACCCGCTCGATCGAGCGCTCGACAAGCGGGTAGATGCCGCCATCGAACAGGTCGAACATCGAGTCGAACTGAAGCCCCCTCTCCTTCGACAGATCGATATGGTCCTTTGGGTTCATGGCGTTGCGAGCGCCCAGATGCGCGACATTTTTGATGTCGAGATTGGGCAACTCGGTGATGCGGGCCATGGCGCAAGGGGCGAGATTGCGCTCGCCAGCCCAGCTGTCGGCCATGTCGAGCTGGGCGCTGAAATGCATGTAGCCCATCTTCTTTTGCGCCCCGATATGGTCGGAAAGCGCGCGCGCCGCAGCGATCGAGATCGAGCGGTCGCCACCGCAGATGATCGGCGTCAGCCCGGATTTCAGCACTTCGCGGACCGCACGATAAATGCGCTCGTGGGCCACTTCGGGGCTGACCTTCGGCATCGAAACGTCGCCGCAATCGACAGCGGCACCGTGCAGGTCGACATTATATTCGAACCAGTAGGAGAAATACTCCTGCGAGACGAGGCGGAATTCGCGCGGGCCGTCCTCCGATCCGGGCTTGCCGACATTGCCCTCATCGAACGGCACGCCAACGAAGGCATATTTGGCGCCGCAGGCCTTGAGTGCTTCGGCGTTCAACGGGACGTGGGCTGAACGCAGGAACGTGATCAGGCCAGGTGCCCGGTAGTTGTCGCCCGCATCGCCGCCAAGCGGCGAAAACAGATGGGCATAGGATTTTGCTGGGTTCATGACTGTATCTCCTCCTCAAGAATTCTTACGGTTGCTTACCCTGCTGGCGCAGAGTCTGGGCGCGTGAGCCGAGATAGTGGTAGATCATGTTGACCGTCATCTTGGCGCTGATCTGGCTGGAGTCGAAGTAGGGGCAGAGCTCGACGACATCGAGAATGTCGCAGCCATGCCGGCCAGCGATCCGCGCGAACTGGATCGCTTCCCGCCCCTTCAGGCCGTAGCATTCCGGCGAGGTCGAGCCGGGCATGCAGCTCATGTCGATCGAGTCCGTATCCCAGGTGAAGTAGAGCGTGTCGGCGTCCTTCTTCACCCGTTCGAAGATCTCGTTGGCGCACACTTCAAGCCCGCGCTCGATCATCTCGGGCATGGTGACGACACGGATTTCGTTGTCGACGTAGAAATCCCACCAATCCTTGGGATTGAGGCCGTTGCGCGAGCCCATATGCGCCATGTTCCGGGCGTTGCAATTGGGCAGGTCGAGCGCGCGCGGCGCACCGGAGCAGTTGGTGATCAGGTTGCCGGCCCAGTCGGGTCCGGCGTCGAGATGGCTGTCGACATGCAGATAGCCCATCTTGCCGGCGCCGGTAAAACGCGACAGCGCCTTAGCGCCAGGGATCGGCAAGGAATGGTCGCCGCCAAACAGGATCACCTTGGCGCCGCCTTCGAGGCATTCGGTGACGTAGTCGGTGGTATATTCCTGCGACTTGATGTTGTTGCCGGGCACCGTCGGCACATCGCCGCAGTCGACGATGCGGAAATAGCTCAGCAGGTCGACGTCATATTCGAACATGTAGGGGAAATATTGCGTCGTGGCTTCACGTAGCCCCGAGGCACCTTGCGAGGCGCCGGCGCGCACGATCTGGCCCTGGTCCCACGGCACCGCCAGGAAGCAGATTTTCGCACCCATTTCCCGGATCTTGTGACGATCCGGCGGGCAATAGGGCGCGCCCATGAAGGTGGCGAGCCCCCTGGATTTGAACGAGCCGTTGTGCAGCTTCGGAGAGTAGATGTGATCGTTCTCGCCGAACTGCTCGGCGGGGCCACGATGTTGATGTGGCGTGAACTGCCACTTGGCTATGTCTGCTTTTCGATCAAGCATGCTGTTCCTCCCAACAGATAACTACTGAAGTGTTTGCCCAACCGGGGCCAACGCCGGAAATGGAGCTTCTTCCTCAAGCTCGATGTGGGTCAGTTCCATCTCGCGCCCGGACAGCACCTTGCGTGAAGGCCTCCCGCAGTCGGGGCAGCGAAGATTGGAAAGAGAGAGCGGCGAACGCGCCTCAGCACAGTGTTCGCAGAATATGGTCAGCGGCACTTCTTCGATGTGCAGCTTGGCGCCTTCGCAAAGCGTGCCGCGCGTCGCCGGGCCAAAGCAGAAATAAAGCGAGCGGGCGATGCCGCACATGACGCCTAGACGCACATGCATACCAGTGACACGGGCGCGGCCGTTACGCGACGCGTGATCGCTGGCGAGATCGATCAGGCTTGAGGCGATCGTGAGTTCGTGCATGGCGCCACCTCACGCGTGCAACGTGTTGCGGATGGATTCGACCCGTGCCTGCAGCGCTCGCGCGAGGTCTTGCAATTGCTGCTGGCGGGCGCGGACGATCCAGTCCAGCCAGTCCGTCATGCCCGTGCCGTCGCGGGCGGAAACGACGATGGTTTCGATTGTCGGGTTGATTTCACGGGCGCGGCCAACACAGGCCGCGATGTCGAAATCGCAATAAGGCGCAAGGTCCGACTTCGAGATGACCAGAAGGTCGGCCGCAGCGAAGGCCTCGGGATATTTGACCGGCTTGTCGTCGCCTTCGGTCACCGACAAGATCACCACCTTGTGGGCTTCGCCGAGATCAAAGCCGGCCGGGCACGCCAGATTGCCGACATTTTCGATGAACAGTACCCCGCCCTGCTTCAGCGAAAGCGATGCTAGCGCGCGCTGGATCATGTCAGCGTCGAGATGGCAGCCCTTGCCGGTATTGATCTGCACGGCCTGAGTATCCGTCGCACGGATGCGGTCAGCGTCGTTAGTCGTCTCCTGATCGCCTTCGATCACCCAGGTCGGGAAGCTTCCCTTCAACCGCTGCAAGGTCTCGACCAGCAAGGTGGTCTTGCCTGCTCCGGGGCTGGCGATCAGGTTGAGCGCAAGCACGCCATGGGCGCACAGTTCGTCGCGCACATCGTCGGCGAACATGCTGTTCTTGGCCAGGATCTCCTGCTCGATCTGCACCAGCCGTTTCTGGCTCATGCCCGGCACGTGAGTCTTGGCGGCATCCTTGCCGAAATGCAGGTCGACGGGCCGGATGCCCGCAGCGGGATTCTCGTCCGCGTGATGATGAGGTTGGTCATGGCCGTGATGATGGTGATGGCCGTCCTCATGATCGTGGTGATGATGCACATCGCCATGGTGGTGATGGCTATGCGCATGCTCGTGATCGCCGCCCCCAGCATCGCCTTTGCCATCAAATCGAATGTTCTCAGGCCCGCAGCCGCATACCTGGCACATGGCTATCTCCCGTTCTTGATAGTGGAAGGGCTTTTGGCGGAGGGGTCGCCGGCATAGTGCAGCAGTCCCCAGACGACCTCCTTGAGGTAACGCATCGCAGCCGGGATCGGCGCGCCGTGCGGCATGAAGCTGCCGAAGTAGATGCCGTCGATATTGCGCGAGATGAATGCCGCCATCTCATCGGGGTCCGGGCAGGCAAACATGCCAACCTCGACGCCCTGACGGATGCAATCCGCAAGAACCCGCTTTTCGGACTCATAGAAGTCCTCGACGAAGCTATCGATGAACTTGGGACCCGCGTCCTTGGCGCCACCGGCGTTGACGAACATGATGCGCACGAGGCTGCGCAGCGTCTCCGACATCTCGACATTGAGGTCCAGGTAAGCGCTCAGCAATTCGGCCGGGCTTTCATGTCGAGCGACGACCTCGCCATAATTGGTCATCAGCCGGTCAAGCGCATGAAGCACAGAGGACTGATACAGCGAGTCCTTGTTCTTGAAGTAATAATAGATAAGCGAGTGAGCGACACCCAACTTCTTGGCGATAAGCGGGATCGTGACGCTCTCGTAATCTTCCTCTGCGAAGCATTCCAGCGCCGCCTCCAGCAAGGACTCCGCCCGAACACCCGGATTGCGGAAAAAGCGGGTCTTGGCCCGTTTGACCGATTTCACGCGATCTTCAAGATGGATGAGTGCGGCGGATTCCATGGATGATTTCCTGACTTTGGGCATTGCCGGAAAGGCTCGACGCCGACAGCGTCGGTACAGCACCTGAGAGACAGCCAAACCGCTGCCTCAGATGTCGAGGGCACTGGGCTCGTTGATGGCTCTTTCGACCTTGACGCTACGTAGCTTTGACATTCGTGTCAACACCTGTTTCCGGCAGTTTTTGCTCTTTCATGCGAAGGCGGAGTCACCAATGCGCGTTTGCCATTATCCCATTTGAGATGAATTCAGCCACAACTAATATCTCATATGCTATTGAAATAACTATCATAGTTGCACTGCCTCGTGTTGACGCGCGCGGCATTCGCCTTTCCCTTTGCAGCTTGCATTTTCCTTGACCGAGGCATGTATGTGCGGTCCTACTAATATTTTTACAGCACTGTCAGGAAAAATGTTTGACAGCGAAATCAAACTGCCGCAACGTAACGAACCGATGGAAGTTTGCCTCGAATGAGGAGATGAGAGGCGCGCCACGCATCCAAATGTCTGCCGGAACCTGGGGTCGTTCAGATAGGAGAACCCCGCTTGCTAGCTCCCTTCCCGAAATCAGACGGACGCAACGGCTAAGGTCAGCCTCGTCCGAACGGGCGCTGCGAGGACCCTGCCCCGCCAGACACACAAGCCTGCCCCGAGCCGAAGCGTTGATGCTTCTTCAGCGCCAGGACATCGGTGTTCATTTAGTCTTTGGAGGAGGATGAAATGACCGTCACTTCAACCGACAATGAAATGCGTCGGGAACTGGACAGACGACTGACCATCATTGCGGACCCAAGCTATGAGGATCCGGCGCGAACCGACATTTCGGGCCGCGACATCGGCATCTGGTTCGCCGTCACGTCCTTTATTCTCGTCGTCGCGATTGCCATGTGGGTCGGGGGCAACTGATGGCCCCCCCACCCAAATTCACTGGCGCAAGCGCTGCCTTCGGCACACTTCCCGTGCTGAAAGAGGAACGCGAGATCGGCTTCCTCGATCATTCCTGGATCAATATCGGCCTCGCCATCGCCACCTGGGCATTCTTGCTCGGCGGCAGCACGGCCCTGGTTGTCGGCGCCCGCGACGGCATCTATGCGATCATCATCGGCAACGTCATCGGCGTGTCGATCATGGCCGTCAGCGTCTGCATCTCGACCGGCAAATTCGGCATCGAGCAATTCACCTTGATGCGCAGCGTCTTCGGGCCGACCGGCATTTTGATCCTCGTCGGGTTCTTCCTTGCCATATACGGCGTCGGCTGGTCGGCGGTTCTGTCGATCATGTTCGGGCGCGCCATCAGCGGCGTCATGAACCAGGTCGGCGGCACCCATATCGGCGAAAACGATCTCGGCGTGACCCTCTTCGCCATCCTGGCGATCGGAATCTCGTGGCTACTGCTGTGGAAAGGCCCGACCGCCGTCAAATGGCTCAACCGCTTTGTCGGCCCCGGCAAGCTCATCTTGTGCTTCAGCATCTTGTTTCTGATCTTCAGCCACAAGAGCTGGAGCGACATCAGCAGTGCGGCTCCCCTTGCACCGTTCGACGACCACCGGCTCAACTTCATGATCGCCGTCGAATTCAACCTGGCGGCCGGTTTTGGCTGGTGGCCAGTGCTGGGCAACATCTCGCGCTTCACGCGCACCCCGCGCGCAGCGCTCTGGCCCAACCTGATCGGCATTTTCGCCGCTGCCGTGCTCGGTGAATTGGTCGGATTGTTTGCAGCCCTCAGCCTTGGGTCGCATGACCCTACCGCCTGGATGATCCCGCTCGGCGGAGCCTTCATCGGGGTGACAGCCCTGCTGTTTGTCGGACTGGCAAACATCACCGCCATCGTCAGCATCTTCTACGGCATGTGCCTGGCGATGCGGCAAGCCGGCGGACGCTACTTCGAAGCACTGCCATGGGGATTGCTGACCGGGGCGCTGTTTGTGCCGGTGATCGTCATCGCCTTCTTCCCGGGCCAGATCTACGACAACTTCTTCAAGTTCCTCGCCTGGACTGCACTTGGATTTGCTCCGCTTTCCGGCGTAACCGCGGTGGACTACCTGATCCTGCGCCGAGGCCGGATCAAGCAGTGCGACGTCTTCAACGACGGTGCCGATTCCGACTATGCGTTCTGGCGCGGCATCAATCCGGCCTCGTTCCTGGCGCTGGCAGGTGGTGGCCTCGTCTACTACGCCTTGTTCGATCCACAATCGCTTGCCGCGCATGGGCCATTCATCTGGGTCAGCGCATCTGTTCCCGCCTGCCTGGTAGCAGCGCTCCTGCACTACATTCTGACGAAGTCCTTCGTGATGCCGGCCAGGCTCGGCGGATACTGAACTCGACTTCGGGTGATCCGTCCAAGGCAACGGGTCACCCGAAGCTTGTGCCAAGTGGTGCAGCCCCACCGCACCTGATCCTTCAGCGCCATCAGCCTGAGATCACCGTGAAAAAAGCCAGAGAACCATTGCTGCACAATGCAATTGGTCGCGAGGTTCGCGCCTTTCGAACGCGACACGGCATGAAGGTGAGTGACCTGGCAGCGGCAGCGAACCTGTCAGTCGGAATGCTGTCGAAGATCGAGAACGGCGGCATCTCGCCCTCGCTCACCACATTGCAGGCGATATCGCGCGGCTTGGCTGTGCCCATCACCTGGCTGGTGAGCCGCTTCGAAGCCGAGCGTACTGCAATCTTCGTCAGAGCGGGAGCACATGGCGGTACCGCTTCGGCCAGCCAGAAAAAGCGCCTCGGCCATACGGGCGTCGACCCCGCTGGCTTTGTTGTCGAGCCCTGTATGATCACCCTTACGCGCGAGACGGACATCTTCCCGTCAGCCAGCCACCAAGGGATGGTGTTCCTCTACATGCGGCAAGGCGAAATCGTCTACCGCCACGGCTGCAGCCTTCATCGGATGACGCCGGGGGACAGTTTGTTCTTCGACGCCGACACATTGCATGGTCCGGACGCAATCATCGAGCTGCCCGTCCGCTGTTTGTCGATCACGTCAAGTCGTCACAGATGACACGCGACGGCCGCCAAATGGAGATGCCTCGCGCCGGCGTCGCCGCATGCGTCATGCATGCGGCCGCTGCCTTTGTCAGAACCTGCTGCTGACGCCCAGCTTCGCGCCAACCGACCTCTGACCTGCGCCCTCGATGTTGAACAGAAGATCGGCATCGATGGTCCAGTCGTTGACCGTCTGCAGCGACAGCCCGGTCGAGACCGTGCTGAACAGGCCGCCCCCGTCCATCGCCGAGTAGCCTGCGGTGAGGCCGAGCTTTGGCATCAGGGTCGAGCCGTTCGCCAGCTCGAAGGTCCGGGTTATCTCAGCACCAAGGCTGAGGCGCAGCTGTTCCTGGTTGAAGCCGTCGATCTCGATCTCGTCGCCGAGCTCGTTGCGGACGGCATAGTCGTCGACTTCCTCGGAGAAGTAGACGGCCCGCAGCCGCGGCGTTAGCACGGTGATGTCGTCGATCTGCATCTGGCCCTTGAGCGAGCTGTCAAACATCCAGCGCTGGGTGTTGAACGTCCCGTCCCAAAACTGCGTGTCGATGTCGTTGGACGACCCGCCATAGAGCAGGCTGGTGTTCCAGAATACACCCTTGCCAAGCTCGAACGAAGCATAGGGGCCAACCAGCCAACCATTGCCGGTCAGCAACGCGTCTTCGTCGGTGGGATCGGACATGCGATCATAGTGCAGGGAAACACCGATCAAGGCCTTTTCGGATAGCAGATAGTCTGCGCCGAGCGAAACCATGCCGAAGCTGCCCCAGTTGCCGGCATTGTCGTCCCGCTTGTGCGCCATCAGAGCGCCGTCGATCCAGATGTTGAACGGCGAGGACGCAGCGCCCAGTTGCGCCAGCGATGAGGCAAAGCCAAGTGACAGGCCGCTCTTTGACGGCGACATCTGGGCCGTGACCGGCGCGCCGGCCGTCTCCATGCGGCGGCGCTCCATCAAGTCCGGGATCGCAATCGTCGAAGCGATCATGCCTTGGCGCGACTCGACGAAGCCGCGTACCCGCGCTTCGATGTTTTCGGCCACATCGGCTGCATCGTAGCCGAGATTGTAGGTGATCGTGCCGGTGTTGGATCCCAAGGCGCTCGTCAGACGGAAACCGACGCGCACCCGACCCGAATAGCCCCGGTTCGGCTTGAAATTGAGATACCAGCCGACAGGTGCCGCGAACGCAGACGCTTGGGCAACCTGGCCGCGAATGATGGTGACTGTGCCTGCATTGGCCGGCTCGACGAAGGTCGCCTCGGCGTCGGTGAACGGACCTCCGGTCGCGCCGCTGTTGAGATAGACGTCGAGCGGATCCGACCCCGGCGGAACGTTGACGACCTGGTCGGGAACGGCAACCGCACGGGTCTTGACCTTCAGGGTGAAAGCTTCCGATCCCGTCGCGCCGTTTGCATCGCGCACACCGATGGAGAAATTGTAATCGCCCTCGGTAGCCGCCTGCAGCGGGCCAGAGAGCGCGCCTGTCGAGACATTCAGCACCAGTCCGCCAGGAAGCGTTCCATTGACAACACTGTATATCAACGCGCCGGTTCCACCGGTGGCGGTGATCTTGCTGGTGTACTCCTCACCAGCCATGGCCTCGACCAATGCGCCGCCGGCGGGCGAGAAAACGAAGGTGGTCGGTGATACCGCCACAGCGATCGCATATGCGGCCGCTCCGGATGCGCCATGGACGTCGGTCGCGGTAACGGTGAAGTTGGCAGTTCCGCTTGCTGTCGGCGTGCCGGCAAGCACACCGGTCGAGACATTGAGCGTCAAGCCGGCCGGAAGCGCGCCCGAAGTGATCTCGTAACGGTAAGGTGCGGTGCCGCCTAAGGCGGCGATCGTCTGGCTATAGGCCGTTCCGGTGGATCCGTTGGGCAGGGTCGCTGGCGAGACGGCGAGGGTCGGTGGAGACACGGTGATGGTCACGGTCGCCGGTGACGAGGTGCCGGAGGCATTGGTGGCGGTGTAAGTGAAGCTGTCGGAGCCGGAATAGCCTGCCGTCGGGGTGTAGGTGATCGACATACCTGATGCCGTGGCGGTGCCACGGGCGGCGGCCGAGGCAACGGCAACTGATGCCGCTGAACCGCCGCTAAGGTTCAAGGTGATAGGATTGGCCGAGGAATTGGCTGCAACCGTCGCGCTCACAGCGCCGGCGACCGGCGCCTGACCGCCGATGGTGAGGGAATAGGCTCTCGATCCGGTCGCGCCATGGRCGTCTTCTGCGGTGATGGTGAGGTTGGCAATGCTGTTTGCCGTCGGCGTGCCGGAGATCACCCCTGTCGATGTGTCAAACGACAGGCCGGCCCCCAAGGCGCCGCTGGTGATCTCATAGCTATAGGGCGCGGTACCGCCAGAGGCAGTGATCGTCTGAACATAGGCTACACCGATGGTTCCACCTGCCAGGGGTCCTGCTGCTGGCGAAAGCGCGAGTGTCGGAGCCGACACGGTGACGGTCACGGTCGCCGGTGCGGAGGTGCCGGAGGCATTGCTTGCAGTATAGGTAAAACTGTCGGAGCCCGAATAGCCTGGTGTCGGAGTGTAGGTCATCGACGTCCCGACGGCGGAAGCGGTGCCGTGGGACGGCGCTGCAGCCACGGTAACGGATGTTGCTGCGCCTCCAGAAAGGTTCAGCGTTATCGGGTTCGCACTTGAGTTGGCTGCAACCGTCGCAGAAACCGCTCCCGCGGTCGGGGCCGGAACGCCTCCCACTGCGATCGAATAGCTGGCCTGACCTGTTGCGGAATTGGCGTCGGTTGCAGTGACCGTGAAACTTTCGGTGCCGTCGGCGGTCGGCGTGCCGGAAATCATGCCGCTGGCGGCAATAAGGGTCAGCCCCGCAGGCAGCGAGCCGGCGGTAATGGCGTATCTGTATGGGGCGGTGCCGCCCGAGGCAGCGATGGTCTGGCTGTACGCGATGTTGATCGTTGCCGCCGCCAGCGCGCCGGAGCCGGGGGATAACGTGATTGACGACGGTGCAACGTAAGCAAATGCGCCTGTCAAAGTGGCCGACCCAGAAGCGGTCGCGACAACAACATCGACGTTTCCGGAAGCATGTGGAGGAGTGGTGGCGGTGATCGAGCTCGCGCTGTTGACAGTGTACGAACTCGCATTCGTGCCACCGAACTTCACAGCCGTGGCACCGGTAAGATGGGTGCCGGTGATCGTGACGGAAGTGCCGCCGGCAACATCACCGGAAGGCGGCGAAACCGCAGTGATCGTGGGAGTCGAGGCGACATTCAATGTTGCCGGAGTGGAGACGGCGTCTGGCGAAACTGCACCCGTGGCAACCACCCGGTACAGATACCGGTTCATGCCGGCCGTTGCCTGGCTGATCGTCAGCGTCGACGTGGTTGCGCCCGAGTAGACGCTGCCATTGGCGATGTTGGTAAAACCTGAGCCCTCATTGACCTGCCACTGATAGCCGGTGGCGTCAGTTGCTGTGACGGAAAATGTGGCAGGGCTGCCGGAAACCACGCTTGCATTGGCCGGCTGCCCGGTGATCGCAGGGGCAGCTGGCGCAGGTGTACAGGTGACGGTGGCTTGGAGAGTGCCGTTTTCGGAGCCGCTCCACGCGTAGACGACAAAACCGGTGTCGTCGGCATCGATAGTGTACGTGCCGTTCAGGCTCAGCTCACTGCCCGGTGTGGCAAAGCGCTCAAGAGGGACACCTGCGGGCCCGGACCCGTTGTTCTTGTAGATTGCGAAGCCCGCGTTGCCTGAACCAGGATTGGTCGCACCGGAAGTGGTCACCGTATAGTTTATCTTTTCACCGGCGCTCACGCTCACGCCGGGCTCGCCTCCTGCCGCCGGAGCCGTGTAGCGGAGGTGGTTCCAAAGCTCCTGGCTGTTGGACAGGGTGACACCACTACCCCAGTGTGTGTTGATCGCAGCGCAGCCCGCCGATGGCGCCGCCTGGGCCTGCCAGACCGAGCCGAAGGTAGTGATTGCCGATAACAAAACGAGAGTATTTGCCGCGCGCGCCAAACCACGGCACACGGACCGAAGTCCACCAAAAGCTGTATTCACGTAATTTCCCCCTCGGCAGCCAGCCGAGGAAACCCAAGGCTAGTACCGGCAGTTCACCCGAACTGCTTCCATACCTCCACTTGGGGAAGCCGAGAACGCCATGGAGGTTAAGTTACTGAATCTGCAATCAATGCGTGGTTGCAATTGCCACCTACTCCGCTCCCGCGACCACTGAGAAATCCGCGGCTGTATCCCTCAACAGCTTCCGTCCGCCTGCATTGCGGCTTGTTTCAAGGAAGGCGCAACGCTGACGCCGATGCCATTGGTTGCCGCCCACATGCCGCGCGTCACGGCCATCGAGTGCTTCGCCGGGTCGCTCGCGCACGACCTCGTTGCCTCAACATCAAGGTCAAGCTGAAGGAGCCGAGCTACCCGTCGAGATGGCAAATTCGCATCGCAGCACGCAGCTTCATTTTCGATCGGGCCTGACATTTGCCCGGTCCTGTCCTGCTAGCCTAGCCGGTCGAAGGACGCGACGGTCTTGGCCACAGCCTCGCTGGCCTGGGCCTCATCGCTGACATCGGCGGTGACAGCGACAGCACGGTCGCCGTAGGCACGACACCACATCCAGCAAATTGGCAATGCCTTTCCAACTCGACCTTGGTGGGATGCTACGTCGCTCCATCGATTTCAAGCTGCTCTTCCAGAAGCTGCAAGGTCTTGAGATACTGGGCGACCAGATGCTCTTTTGCCAGCTCGGCATTGCCGTCGATCGTCGCCTCCATGATGAGGCGATGCTCTTCGTTTGAATCGCGGCGCGGAGTGGTCGCGATGACCATGGATATGTACCTGTAGCGCTCGGCGTGATCCATCATCTCGTTGCAGAAATTGATCAGCAACGAGGACCCGCAGGCGGCGATAAGCGCATTGTGAAAAGCGCGATGCTTGATTTCCCATTCTGAATTATCGCCGCCTTCTTCCGGCAGCCGGACCTTCGTACGCGACAGGCGGTGATAGGTGAGGATAACATTGTCTTCCCAAGCCTGGGTACGATTAGCGATGGATTCCTCCAGCGCCTTCGCTTCAAGCCAGCAGCGCGTCTTGACCAGCTCGCGGAGACGTTCGAGCGACAGCTGAGGCACCGAAAAGCCGCGCTGGTCGTGGCGATCGACCAGGCGCTCCGATGAGAGCCGGTTGAGCGCCTCGCGCACGGGGTTCGTGCCTGCCGAATAGCGCGAAGCGACCTGATCGATCTGCAGCTTCTGGCCGGGCTTGAGCTCACCCTTGAGGATGTCCTGGCGAAGATGCTGGTACACGAAGGTCGCCGTCGTCACCTTTTCGGTACGGCTACCCTCTCCAGCCTTCTGCTCGGCAAGAGCCTGATCAACCAGCGTCATGCGTTGCCCTATCTGTCGCCCAAAGGCTCACTTGCTTACGCCTCCGCTCATACTGGACTTGTGCCAGAAAACCAGCTTGCGCTCCAGCCACACGACCGACCAAAACAGGGTCAACCCCAGAAGACTGAGGAAAATGATCAATGAAAACACCCTTGGGGTGTTGAGCTGCGAGGAGGCAACGCGAATGAGTTCACCAAAACCTTTGCCGCCGCCAAGAAACTCCCCGGTGATGGCACCCGCCATGACCCCGACCGCTGCAATCTTCAGCCCGGTGAAAATCTGCGGCAAGCCGAGCGGCAGTTTCATCTTGAACAGCGTCTGAAAGCGGCTGGCGCCCATGGTCTTGAACAGCATGCGCGCATTGTCATCGGCCACGTAGAGGCCGGCGGCCGTTCCCACAACGATCGGGAAGGTGGCGATAAAGGCGGCGAGCGCCACTTTCGAGGCGATGCCAAATCCCAGCCAGGCCAGAAACAGCGGCGCGAAGGCAACTTTCGGCATGGTGTCGATGGCAACGAGATAGGGCAGCACGGCGCGCTCGCCGAAAGCCGTTTCGCCCACCAGCACGCCAAGCAAAAAGCCGATGCTGATGGCAATGGCAAAGCCGAGGATCACCTCCTTGATGGTAATCCACATGGCCACCAGCATATAGCCGCCGGAAAGCAGGTTTTTGGCGACGAAGACGATGTCGGCGCCGGTCTCCCATGGACCCGGCAGGATGATTGGCGAAACCACGCCCAACACATGGATCAGCTGCCACAACGCGATGAAGCCGAACAGCAGCCCGGCCATGGCAATGGAGCGGGGAATCCGGTCTATGAAGGAGACATGTTCGGTCCAGATCGTCTCCGGACGCTGGTCCTTGTTGTCAATTGCGACCATTACAGGAAAGCTCCCTTGTCGAGCCTTGCGCGGATGCGGCGCACATACTCGCCAAACTTCGGATCTGTCATCATGTCGAGCGTCCGTGGCCGTGGCAGATCGATCGTGACCGCTTCGACGAAATTGCCAGGCCGCGGCGACATGACATAGACCGTATCGGACAAGATCACCGCTTCTGGAATGGAGTGCGTGACCAAAAACGCGGTGGCGTTGCGTTCCATGCAGATGCGCTGCAGCTCCATGTTCATGAAGTCGCGGGACAACTCGTCGAGCGCGCTGAACGGCTCATCGAGCAGAAGCACGGCGGGCCTGGTGATCAGCATCCTGCAGATCGCCGCGCGTTGGGCCATGCCGCCGGACAATTCGTTCGGGCGCACGGCATCAAAGCCCTTCAGCCCGACAAGATCGAGCAATGCCCGCGCCTCGTCGTGCATGGCCCGTGCCGCCTTCTTGCCGTCGCGAATCTCGATCGGCAGGACGATGTTTTCGAGTGTCGTGCGCCACGGAAATAGCGTGGCCTGCTGGAACATCATGCCGATATCTCGGCGCGTGCCGGTGACCGGCGTGCCCTCCAGATAGACACTGCCCTCAGTCGGCGGCAGGACACCCGCCATGATCTTAAGAAGCGTGGACTTGCCACAGCCGGAGGGCCCGATGACCGAGGAGAAGCTCCCCTCGGTCAATGTCAGGTCGACCCGGTCGAGCGCGTGAATGGAGCGGCGCGCGTAGCTTTTCGCCACGCCGCGGAGCTCGTATACGGGCCGGCCTGGCAGGCCGGCCCCGTCGAATTCGGATCGCTGAAGTGCGTTCATTCGTTCCAAGCTTTCACGAAATCATTCGTGTAGGCCGCGTTCAGGTCGTCAAGCGGCTTGGCCAGAGCACCCGTCGCCACCTGGCTTTCATGCCACATCTTCCAATGCTCCGGCGGCTGGTAGCCATAGCCGTTGGACAGGTCGAGCGGCGTGACGCGATCCTGGATCGCGGTCAAAAGTGCTGCTGCGAACTTTGCGTCCTCGCCTTCCTGGGGATTGCCGGCTGCCGCATGGGCGAGCACGGCATCCTTGTTGGCCGGATCTAGGCCGAACTTCGTTCCCTTGACCAGCGCCTTGCCGAAGCCTTCGATGACTTTCGGGTTTGCCTCGAGATAGCTGCGCGTGACCGCCCACCCGTTGCCGAAGAAGGCCAGGAATTCTTCCGGAGTGATTTCGCGCAACGGGATGCCGCGCGCACCGATGATCGCCGCGTCACTGACGGCAGCCGCATAGGAATCGACCTCGTTGTTCAGGAACGCCGCGGCAGCCGTGCCGCCATCGCCAACGGCGAGAAATTTGTAATCGGTGCCTTCGGCCAGCCCGGCCTTGGAAAGGATGGCGCGGCTGAAGCCCACTTCCGCACCGTCGGCCGTGCCGACGCCGACCGTCGTGCCCTTGAGGTCCGTCGGCGTCTTGATCGTCGCGTCCTCCTTGACCACGAGGCCAAAGATGGATTTCGGGAACTGGTTGTAGATGAAGACCACGTCCTCGCCGCGCGCGCGGGCGCCGAGCAACGGGCCGGGGCCTGGATTGCCGATCTGCGCCTGGCCTGCCGCCATGGACTGAAGCACGGAAGCCGAACCGTTCACCGCCTCCACGGTGACGTCGAGACCCTGCTCCTTGAAGTAACCTTCTCCGATCGCGACATGCAGGGGGAAGTTGTTGATCGCCGAGGGATTAGGCACGACAATCGTGACCTTGGTCTCTTGGGCATATGCACTTCCGGCTGTACCTGCGACCGAAGCCAAAGCCATTGTCAGTGCCAATTTTACTGTTCGGTGTAGATCCTTACCCATTCTCATATTCTATTCCTCCCGTGGCTGGCTGCGCGGAATTGTTCCGTCGACTAGCAACCTCAAACAATCTACATTTTTCACAATAGCTGTCAAAAACATATTTTGAAGATGCAATCTGGGCAATTGAATTTACCGTCCTGGTCCTACTCAACACCAGTGGCGCCGCAAAAATGTCGAATATTCATTGCTGAACCAGCAAATTTGGGCGCCACTAACGCCCAAAGCCACCGCGAAGGCGATGCGTCCGCCTCGACACCAGTCTAACCCAATGCTTGACACCAATGCACAAAATTCTGCCGTGGCGAAAATCATACATTCTTGATGCAATGCGCGAAGTTATGTGCTTAGCTCCGACGGTGTTGTTCAAGCAGGGAGGAGCCGGTATGGCCAATGGGTTCGTAGTCGAGGCGCCGCAGCAGGTAACGCTGCCGGTCGCAGGTAAGGCAGAGCGGTTTCCGGTTCGCCGCATTTATTGCGTCGGGCGCAACTATGTTGCCCATGTGCGCGAGATGGGCGGCAACGAGGATCGTGATCCGCCGATCTTCTTCCAAAAGCCCACTGACGCGATTGTCCAGGATGGCGCGACTATCCCCTACGCGACCATGACCAAGGACTTCCACCACGAGATGGAACTGACCGTGGTGCTGAAGTCGGGCGGCTACAACATTCCCGAATCTGAAGCGCTCGATCATGTCTACGGCTATTGCGTCGGGCTCGACATGACGCGCCGCGACATCCAGGGCAGCGGCAAGCCTTGGGAGATCGCCAAGTCGTTCGACCAGTCCTGCCCGTGCGGTCCGATCACGCCGGTCGAGAAGGTCGGCCACATTTCGTCAGGCAGCATCAAGCTCACCGTCAACGGCGAGGCAAAGCAGGACTCCGATGTCAACCTGCTGATCTGGAAGGTGCCGGAGATCATCGCCAACCTCTCGACCTATTTCGAGCTCCATGCCGGCGACATCATCCTGACCGGCACGCCTCATGGCGTTGGACCTGTCGGACCCGGCGACGAACTGGTTGGCACCATCGCCGGACTGGAACCGCTTACGATACGGATCGGCACGGCTGCCCAGTAAGACAAACCGATCGGGGGCGTGGCCATGGATGCTGACTTCGAGCGACCCGATCCGACGCTGCTGGGACAACTCGCCGCGTTCTCCGCGGCGACGATCCACGAGGCTAACGGACAACGCGGAGCAGTATCCAGCGCCCTGCAATCGCTTGACCCGGTAATGCGCCTCTGCGGCACCGCCCTGACGGTGCATTGCCCGGCCGGCGACAACCTGATGATCCACGCCGCGATCGCCGTGGCCCAGCCCGGCGACGTTCTCGTCGTCGATCATCAGGGCTCGATGGACGACGGCCCCTTCGGCGACCTGCTTGCTCAAGCCTGCCTTGCTAAGGGCATTCTCGGCCTGGTCATCGACGGCTGCGTTCGCGACGCTGCAACCCTCAAGCAGATGAACTTTCCGGTCTTTGCGCGCGGCCTGTGCATCAAGGGCACGACCAAGGTCAAACCAGGCACGATCGGCCGGCCAATCAGTCTTGCCGGGGAACACGTCGAACCGGGAGACGCTATCCTGGGCGACGAGGACGGCGTGGTCGTGGTGCGACGGCAAGACATCGCCAGCGTCATCACGGCATCGCGCGAACGCGAAGCCAAGGAGGCCGTCATGCGCGATGCCATCAGAAACGGCGCCTCTACGGTCGACCTCCTCGATCTGAAAAGCCGTCTATCGGCTGTCTCGGCCTAAGCCGGGCGCGATCTGCCTGAACACGTCACGCTCCGCCCGAGATAGGCGAAGGGCAAAGCCTCTCAAATTTCAGCGGTTGCGGTTTCGGACGGCTCGGTCGTTTCGTTGTCGCGCCAGTCTTCAGGTGCTTCGCCGGCCCAGGAAACGCGCGACAATGGCTTGCGATTGACGCGCAGGTCGAAGACATCGAAGCGGTTGTAGTGCCCGGTGATGTCGTGCATCTGCTTGGGCTGGATGCAGCGGTTGAGGTCGATCTCGGCATAGACGATGCCCTCTTCGTCAACCAGCGGGTTGCCGACCACGCGCCCGTCAGGGCCGATGACGCCTGAAAAAGCACTGTTCCTGCGCTCCAAAAGGGCGCGCGCCTCGGGATGATCGACACAGATGGTATCGATCATCTCTTTGGTGATGGTCGAGCACGACACCACGGTAAATACCTTGCCCTCAAAGCAATGTGCGGCTGCGCGCAGGCGGATGGCCTCGGCCATGTCGTAGTCGGCGGGGGCGACGGGCAGTGAGATGTAGCTCGCCACATGCACCATTTCGCCCTGAGCCAGCAGGGCAAAACGGGCGAGTGTGTTGGTGTTTTCGCCACAGGCGAGCACGCCCAGCCGGCCGATATCGGTGTCGTGAACGACTAGGCTCGAACCGTCGCCACCGGCCCAGGTCAGCTTTTCGGCCCAGGTCGGAACCAGCTTGCGGTGACGGCCGAGCAGTCGGCCGTCGGCACCGATCGTGACGATAGTGTTGTAGATCGTGCCATGACTGCTGCGGGGCCGTTCATTGACGCCGATCACGACATTGATACCGCATTCGCGAGCTGTCTGAGCAACAGCGCGAACTTCCGGCCCAGGCACGTCGACGGCACTTTCGTGCAGTTTCTGGAACCAGGTGCTGCCCTGGATCGGGTTCATGATCCAGTTCCAGTAGGGATAGCCGGCGATGAACGCTTCAGGGAAGGCGATGAGCTTCGCCCCGTTGGCGGCTGCCTCGCGGATGAGCGAACATACTTTTTCGGTGGTGGCTGCCGCATCCAGAAAAACAGGTGCCGTCTGCACGGCGGCGGCAACGAATATTGGAAGCTTGGTCATCGACAATGTCCTCATGTCCGGGGCGAGGCGAGGCGGTGCCTTGCTTGCGCCCTGTTAGACGGCGACGACCGGGCAGCGCAGGCTCCCGATGCCATCGACGCCAGCTTCAACGACGTCGCCTGGCCACAGCCATTCGCGTGGCGTGCGACCCGCGCCAACGCCCTCGGGAGTGCCGGTGGCGATGATGTCGCCAGGCTCCAATGCAATGCCCTGGCTGATGTCGGAGATCAGGTAGGGCACCTTGAACAGCATGTGGCGGGTGTTCGACTTCTGCTTGGTGACGCCGTTGACCGTCAGCCACAGGTCGAGGCCATGCGGATCGGCAACCTCGTCGGCGGTGACGATGCAGGGGCCGAACGGAGCGTAGGTGTCCTGCCCCTTGGAGACGATCCACTGGCCGGCGCGGCGGCAATCGCGGGCGGATACGTCGATCATGACGCTGTAGCCGAAGACGTGGGCCAGCGCGTCTTCTTCCGAAACGCGCTTGGCGCGCTGGCCGATGACGACAGCCAGTTCGACTTCCCAGTCGAGCTGCTGGGTGATCTTGGCATTATGTTCAATGGCGTCGCCGGGTCCGCAAATCGTGGTCGGGGGCTTGGAGAAGATGACCGGCTGGTTTGGCAGGTCTGCCGCGTTTTCGAGCATGTGCGCCGATTCCGCGATGTGTTCGACGTAATTCAGGCCGATGCCGAAGATGTTCTTGCGGGGGCGCGGGATCGGGGCCAGCAGCTTGACGTTGGCGGCGTAAAACGCCGTGCCGACCGGCCAGTCGTCAGTTGACTCATCAATGATCTTGCGCGCTGTGTCGAGCGCGGCAGGACCGAGGTCGATGAATTCCAGCATGTCGCTGGGCAGTTCCAGATCGTAGAAAGCCGCGAGCGCCTGCAGGTCGACGACCAGATCGTTGACGAGCGCACCCAGGCGCGCTGCGGCAGTCACGCTGCTGCGATAAGTAACCAGACGCATGTTCTTGCACCTCTGTTGGTTGGCGACGAGATGCCGGCCGTCGTTAGCGGCCCTCTCTGTCTCGATTCGCTCGCACCATAGTTCGCCATCGCTTCTCGTCAACATATTTTATAAAATCTTGAACATTGCACAAAATTCCATGGACGGATAAAGTGTCGGCGAGGCCTGAATCCAAGCCTCGCATCGCCCATTGGGATAGAGCTCGTGACGGATCCTGCGTTTGCCGATTCCGACGGATCGCTTGCCGATCGCGCATACCGCCTGATCCGAGACGATATTCTCAACGGCGCTTTTCTACCCGGCGAGCCGCTGCGCCTTGCCGTGCTCCGGGACCGCTATGGGCTGAGTTTTTCGCCCCTGCGCGAGGCGCTGACGCGCCTGAGCAGCGACCGGCTCACCGAGCTTGCATCGCTTCGCGGCTTTCGCGTCGCGGAAGTTTCGCTCGAGGAGATGTGGGATGTCATCGGCATTCGTATTC
>NZ_JBFUIP010000006.1:0-74256 GCF_056401815.1 Aminobacter sp. P4_D5
GCCCAAGATCGTCGCCATCGTCGCGACAATGCGCAAGCTCCTCACCATCCTCAACGCCATGATCCGGGACCAAAAACCATGGCAAACCGCTTGACCGCCAAGACAGTCGCTCTCCCCGTTCACGGGGAGAAGGTGCCGGCAGGCGGATGAGGGGCAGCGCATCGCGCCTTAGCTGGCACTCGGATCACAGGCTTTTAGCGACTGATCATTCATGCCGTGACATAGGTGAAGCCAGAATCGGTGCATACCGAGGCGGGGTTTGAGAAGGCCCTTTTCACCCCGCCCGGACCTTCGGTCCGCCCCCCCACAAAGGGGAGGTAGAAAAACCTACCGCACCACCGCTTCCGAAAACTCCACCGCCCTGCCCTGCGACGGCGTGACAATCTCGCCCTGCCACATCACACGGATGCCGCGAACGATCGTGCCCACCGGCCAGCCGGTGACCTGCTTGCCATCATAAGGGGTCCAGCCGGCCTTCGAGCCAGCCTGGGCGTTGGTGATGGTCTCGATGCGCTTCATGTCGACGACGGTGAAGTCGGCGTCATAGCCGGCGGCGATGCGGCCCTTGCGTGCCATGCCGAAAATGCGGTTCGGGCCGTGGCTCGCGAGATCCACGAAGCGCTCGAGCGTCAGCCTTCCAGCGTTCACATGGTCGAGCATGATCGGCACCAGCGTCTGCACGCCGGTCATGCCCGAAGGCGATGCCGGATAGGGCTTGGCCTTTTCTTCAAGTGTATGCGGCGCATGGTCGGAGCCAAGCACGTCGACCAAACCCTGGCTGATGCCATGCCAGATGCCGTCGCGATGGCGAGGGCTGCGCACCGGCGGGTTCATCTGCAGCAGCGTGCCGAGCCTGGCATAGTCGTCCGAGCTCATGGTCAAATGGTGCGGCGTCGCCTCGCAAGTCGCGACATCCTTGTGGTGTTCGAGGAAGGCGATCTCCTCAGCCGTAGAGATATGCAGCACATGGATGCGCGCGCGGGTCTCATGCGCGATGCGCACCAGACGCTCGGTGCACTGGAGGGCGGCGATCTCGTCGCGCCAGATCGGGTGCGAGGACGGATCGTTGTCGACGCGCTCGCCAAGGCGTTCGCGCAGGCGGAACTCGTCTTCGGAATGGAACGCGGCTCTGCGGCGCGTATTGCGCAGGATGGAAGCCACGCCCTCGTCGTCTTCGACCAGAAGGTCGCCGGTCGACGAGCCCATGAACACCTTGATGCCGGCCGCGCCCGGCAGGCGCTCCAGCTCGGCCACATCCTTGGCGTTCTCGCGCGTACCGCCAACCCAGAAGGCGAAGTCGCAATGCATGCGCGCCGTCGCACGGCTGACCTTGTCGGCGAGTGCTGCTTCGCTGGTCGTCAGCGGGTTGGTGTTGGGCATTTCGAAGACGGCGGTGACGCCGCCGAGCACGGCCGCGCGCGAACCCGTTTCCAGGTCTTCCTTGTGCTCGAGGCCTGGCTCGCGGAAATGCACCTGGGAGTCGACCACGCCGGGCAGGATGTGCAGCCCACGGCAGTCGATGGTCTCGCCGGCCGATGCGCTACCCAAATCGCCGATGGCGGCGATCCTGCCATTGGTCACGCCGACGTCGCGGACGCCGGTGCCGTCATGATTGACGACGGTGCCGCCCTTGAGGATGAGATCGAAGGTCGTAGCCATGTCGCGCRTGCCCTTGTCTGGGAATTGACTGCGGCTTACGTAATGGCTCTCCGAAATGCAAGATCAGGTCCATGCCGACAGCCATCCTCGCAGACCGCGCCATCATCGATGTTTCCGGCCCCGACGCCGAGCATTTCCTGCAAAACATCCTGACGCTTGATCTGGATGCACTCGGCATGCACGAGGCGAAACCCGGCGCGCTGCTTTCCCCGCAAGGCAAGATCATGTTCGATTTCCTGGTCTCGCGAAGCGGCGAAAGCGCACTCAGGCTGGAGTGTCGCGCCGACATCGCGGACGATTTCGTCCGCCGCCTGATGCTTTACCGACTACGCGCCAAGGCCGATATTTCCAAGCAGGATCAGTCAGTTGTCGCCGTTTCGTGGCAATTCGAATCAGCCGCTTCGCAAACTGATTCAAGCAAGACCGTCCGCGACAGCCGTTTTCCGACGCCAGTCACCCGTATCTACGGCGATGCGCCCGTTGCTGATGCCAGTGAGGCCGACTGGCATGCCTTCCGCATCGCCAACGGTGTCGCTGAAAGCGGGCCCGACTACGCACTGAGCGACGCCTTCCCGCATGACGTGCTGCTCGACCAGATGGGCGGGGTCGGCTTTAAGAAAGGCTGCTTCATCGGCCAGGAGGTCGTCTCGCGCATGCAGCATCGCGGCACGGCGCGCCGCCGCGTGCTGCTCGTTTCGGCCGGCTCGAACCTGCCCGCCGCCGGTACCGAACTCAAGGCCGACGGCAAGGTTTTGGGCACGCTCGGTTCCGCTTCGGGCGCCAGCGGCCTTGCCATCGCCCGCATCGACAGGGTCAAGGCGGCACTCGACGCCGGCACCGAAATCACCGCCGGCGACATTGTTGTGTCGCTTAAAATCCCCGCCTGGGCGAGCTTCACCTATCCCGAAGCCACCAGCGCGGAAGAAGCCTGAGACATGGCCGACCGTCCCGGCGCCCCACCGCGCGCCTGGCAGCGCATGCTGTCGGGCCGCAGGCTCGACCTGCTCGACCCCTCGCCGCTCGACATCGAGATATCTGACATCGCGCACGGCCTCGCGCGTGTCGCCCGCTGGAACGGCCAGACTTCCGGCGACCACGCCTTTTCGGTGGCGCAGCATTCGCTTTTGGTCGAGCAGATTTTTCGCGCCATCGAGCCGGACGCTTCGCCCGACGCGCAGCTTGCCGCGCTGCTGCATGACGCGCCCGAATATGTCATCGGCGACATGATCTCGCCGTTCAAATCGGTGGTCGGCGGCGGCTACAAATCGTGCGAGGAGCGCCTCCAGCATGCCATCCATTTGCGCTTCGGCCTGCCCACCGAAATCGGACAGGGCCTGAAGAAAGACATCAAGCGCGCCGACCAGATATCAGCCTATTTCGAGGCGACGATGCTTGCCGGCTTTGCGGTTTCAGAGGCAACCGAGTTCTTCGGGCGCCCGCGCGGCATCACAGCCGATGGGCTCGATCTCGCGCCACAGCCGGCAAAACGCGTGCAGGATGCTTTCCTCAAACGTTTCGCTGTAATCGAACAGCAGCGCTACAGGTAATTCAAGCCGGCGGGATGAACTCCTGGCTGATCTCCTGGAACACCGGCATGGCCTCGAGCCGTGCTGCATCCCTGGCGAGTGCAGGGAAATCGGCCATATCCAGCAACCCCTGATGTGCGTCATTGATGAAACGCAGCACGACAGTCACTGCGATATCGGCATGACCGATGCGGTCGCCGAACCAGTAGTCCCCGCCCCGCTTGGTCCGCTCGGCTTCGAGCACTTCGAGAACCGACGCTATCTGCGTGCGACAGCGCTCCACCCAGACGTCCGACACCTGCGTGTGCAGCCGCTTTTCGTAAAACAGGCTGACGGCCTTTTCGCCGACGCCCATCGCCAGCGAGGCGATCTTCAACGCCTGATGCCGGGCCGGCTCAGCCGTGGGGAACATCGCTTGCCCAGCGGGCGCCAGGCTGTCGAGATAGTCGAGGATGATATGGCTTTCGATCAGCACCTCGCCATTATCAAGCACCAGCGTCGGCACCCGCGTCAGCGGGTTGTAGGCACGGATCTTGTCGGCGTCGCCAAAGGCCGACCACGGCTCGTGCTTGAACGGCAGGCCGTAAAGCCTGAGCGCTACGCCGACGCGGCGAACAAAAGGTGAGTCAAACTGGCCGATGAGGATCATGCGATGCTTTCCAAAATCTGATGGTTCGAATGGAGGGTCATGGCGGCCCGCAGTCAAGTCTTGGAATGCCGCCCCGGCTGGCCGCGCAGTTCAAGCACCGTGACCAGCACCATCACGACGGTCGTCGCGGCACCCACAAGCAGCGGCGACATGTGGCTGGCGAGCGGCACCAGGGCCGCGAGGATGGCGATGCCGATCAGATGCGACAGCGGTGTCCTGCCAGTGACGTAGCGCTTGAACAAAAGATTGCCGAACAGATACAGCGCCGATCCGCCGACCGAGGTCCAGATCACGGCGGCTTCAGAATTGCCGAGCGGATGGGCCAGCACCAATTCGTCCGACACCGCCACCACGATAATTCCGGCAACCAGCACGACGGGAATGTAGGTATAGGCAACGCGCGCGATCCGCCCCCTGTCGGCGGCCTCGGCGATCTTGTGATGCGCAACCTCCTGGCCAACGTTGAAATAGATCAGCCACATGGCGACTGAGGCGAAGAAGGTCGTCAGGAATGCCGCGAGGTTGATCCAGTTCCATTCGAGTTCGGCGAAGGTCGCGCCCGAAACCAGGATCGATTCACCGAGCGCTATGATGATGAACAGCGCGCTGCGCTCAGCCATATGGCCGCCGTCGACGTCCCAATCGGCGGTCGACGAGGCGCCATGCCACGGTGTCCAGAAGCCGAGTGCCAGCGAGATCAGCTCGATGGCAAGTGCGGCGCCCCAGAGCAGGAATCGGCTTTCGGGTGCTGCCAGCCCGCCTGATAACCAAAAGATGCCGGACAGACACAGCCACAGGCCGATGCGCACGAAATTGGCGTGGTTGTCGGGATTGTGATGCTTGAGCGCCCACAACATGAAAAGCGTGCGACCCAGTTGCATGAACACATAGGCGACAGCGAATTGCAGGCCACGCCCCTCGAAGGCTTCGGGGATCGATGTCGATAGCATCAACCCAGCCAGCATCAGCACAAACAGCATGCCGCGCACCGGTGCCTTGGTGGGATCGAGCCAGTTGGTTACCCAGGCGGTGTAGTTCCACACCCACCACACGGCGATCAGCATCAAAAGGCTTTCGAGCGAACCCTTCATGTTGAGGTCGCGCAACAGGAAATGCGACAGCTGGGTAATGGCGAATACGAAGACCAGGTCGAAGAACAGCTCGACGAAGTCGACCCGCGCCGCCTCGCCTGCGGTGCGTTTGCGCAGGTAGTTTTGAGTCGCCCCTTTGATCGCCACGCCCCCGCCCCTCGTTGCTGCTCGCGGCAATTTCGACGGCGATCCCTTGGCGGTCAAGGCTCGGAGATACGGCCGAGAGTCTCGGCCGCATCTTTACTGACAATGACCTGCAAGTCGGTATTGGAACGCAGCCCTAGTCGACCAGCGTGCCGCAGCTCAGATTGGCGATGGCACCGGTCATCGCGCCGGCACGATCCGAGGCGACGAAAGCGGCGAAGTCGCCGATCTCGGCCAGCGTCGGAAAACGCCGGAGCAACGGCCCCGAAGCGGCGCGGGCGGCGAGCATGTCGTCGACCGACATGCCGGCGCGCTTGGCGAAGCCCTCGAAGGCCGCGCGGGCGTGCGAAATTTCAAGGGATTCCGGGATGGCATCGGGTCTCAGGCAGATCACCCTGATGCCGCGCGCACCAAGCTCGCCGGCGAGGATGCGCGACATGGCTTCGACCGCAGCACTTGCCACGCCGTTGCCGAGAAAGCCCACACCCGACATTCGCGCGCCCGGCGTGGACAAGGTCAGCATCACGCCCCTGCCCCGCATGTGCCGCGCCACCGCCTTCGCGGTCAGGAAATTGGTCCTGGTGTAGGCAGAAACAGGGGTTTCGAAATCGGCAAGCGAAAGTTCGGCAAGCGGCGTGCCCTGCACATGGGCAATGCCAACCGCGTTCAACGCGATGTCGATACCACCCGCCTTTTGGGCCACCGCATCGGCATGACGCTCGACCATCTGCTCGTCGAGTGCATCCAGTATGGCAATTTCCGCGAACCCGCCTACAGCACGGATGTCGGCTGCGACAGCCTCCATCCTGGCGCGCGTGCGTCCGGCCAGGAAGACACGGGCACCGTCACGGGCGAATGCCTTTGCGGCAGCTCCACCGATCGCGCCGCCGCCGCCATAGACGACAGCCGTCTTGTTCTTGAGCAACATGTCACGCTCCACTCTTTGTAGCGGTTGAGGTCTGTGAGCTTTCGATACGCTGTGCGTATTCGCCCACCAGCCTGGTGTGGGTCCGCCAGAAGCCCTCTGGTTCGCGCCCCTCAAGCCTGTCGGCCAATATGCCGAGATGCGTATGCCAGCCAGCGGCAACGTTCAGCATCGCGCCATGGTCGGTGAGACGACGGTGGGTGACCGTCAGCAATACCTTGCCGTTGCGCGGCGAAAGTTCGAAACGCACCTCCGAACTTGCACCCACCTCGGCAGAAGCGCCCCAGCTATAGGCAAGCAGATGCGGCGGCTCGCAGGCGATGATCTCGCCAGGCACCCGATGCTCGGCGAAGGCGGCCATGTGCGCTGGCGGCGGATCATCGTTGCGGGTCAGTTCGGAATTGCTGAAGACGTTTTCGACCTGTCCGCCGGCTCTGAGTTCCATCGGCCCCGCCGCCAGCCATGTCCGGCGCTTGTCCGACTGTGTCAGGTAGTCCCACACCCGCTCGATCGGCCCAGGCAAGAGACGCTCGATACGCAACGTGCCGGGTTCGGTGACGACGCCGTAGGAAGCTTGCAGAGCTTGAATGGTCATGGCTTGATTCCCTTTTGTCTGTCCTCGGCGGCGGCGCGGTCCTCCGCCTCCAGGATGGCCTCAAGTGTGTCGAACTGCTGGTTCCAGAATTTCTCGTAGTGACGCATCCACTCGACGCCGGCATGCATCGGCAGCGCATCGAGGCTGCAGACATGGGTGCGACCTTGCACACTGCGTTTCACCAGCCCCGCCTTCTCCAGCACCTTGATGTGCTTTGACGCCGCGGCCAGCGACATGTCGAAGGGCGCGGCAAGGTCGCCGACATTGCGCGGTCCCCTGGCCAGCCCGTTGAGCATCGCCCTGCGGGTCGGGTCGGAAAGCGCGTGAAAGATCGCGTCGAGCAGTTCGGTATTTTGTTCAACCATAAGGTTGAAGATAAGGCCGCAAATCCGAATAGTCAACCATTCGGTAAAATGTTTTTAAAGGCTACTTGCCGTTGCGCTCCAGCCGGTCGAGGAACCACTGGGTCAGGCGCACCCAGACCTCGTCCTTCTCGCCCGAATCCTCGACGCCATGGTCCAGGTTCGGATTGTCGTTGACCTCGATAACGAACACGCCGTCCTTGGTCTCCTTGAGGTCGACGCCGTAGAGGCCGTCGCCGATGCATCGTGCCGCGCGCACGGCGGTGTCGATGACATGGGCCGGCGCGTTCTTCAGCGTAAACGTCTTCATGCCGCCCTCGTCGGGCTTGCCGGCGCGGTCGTGATTGACGATCTGCCAATGCTTCTTGGCCATCAGATAGTGGATGGCAAACAGCGGCCGGCCGCCGAGCACGCCGACACGCCAGTCATATTCCGTCGGCATGAATTTCTGGGCGATCAGCAGGTCAGAATCCTCAAGCCACGAGGTCGCCAGCGCCTTCAGCTCGTCGAAGTTCGAGGCCTTCTTGACGCCGCGCGAAAACGAACTGTCAGGGATCTTCAGCACCAAGGGAAAGCCGAGCGTGTCGGCCGCCAGCCCCAGATCCGACGGTCCCGCGATCATGACGGTCGGCGGCACCGGCACGTTGTTATAGGCCATCAGCTCGTTGAGATAGACCTTGTTGGTGCAGCGGATCATCGACAGCGGGTCGTCGATAACGGGCATGCCTTCCTGCTGGGCGCGGYGGGCGAAGCGGTATGTGTGGTTGGAGATCGACGTGGTCTCGCGGATGAACAGCGCATCGTAGTTGGCGAGCTTGGCCAGGTCCTTCTTGGTGATCGGTTCAACCTCGACGCCCATCTTTTCGGCGATGCGCGACCAGTAACGCAGCGACGATATTTCAGACGGCGGCATCTGCTCGTTGGGGTCGATCAGCGTGGCGAAGGTGTAGCGCGAGGGCGTGCGCGCCTTGGTGTCGCGCCACTCCCGGTTGGTGTAAGCTTCCAGCGCCGCAACGAAGCGCTTCTTGTCGGCATCGTCGAGCCGGCCAAGGGCTGCAAAGCCGATCTTGTGGATCGAGGCCCATTCGCCATCCTTGATCGCGACTTCCAGCGCCGGCGCGCGGAACCAGTCGAACAAAAGCCGAGCGAAGCGGTCCCAGGCTTTCGACGGGCCGGCGCCGAAGAAGATCGTCACTTTCGCCGGAAACGCGCCGCCCAAATCCTTGCGGCATTTGTTGAGCGCCAACTCCAGTTCCGGCAGCGCGTTTTCGTAGAGCTTGCGCTCCGATAGGTCGATCATCGTCTCGACGGTTGGGATCACCTTGTGCCCGCGCGAGCCGGCAAGCAGCGAGGCGTAATAGCCGCGGCTCTGGTAGGCATAGCGATTCGACAGGTTGATGATTTTCGGCCGCTGGCCGCGAAACAGCGCGGGGTGGGCGAGATAGTCGCGATTGGTGATGATCTTGTGCGGCGTCGCCGCCTGGTCGAGATCGCTTTGGCGGCCGGTGATAATGACCCAGGTCATCGTTTGCTAGGCTTTCCGAGAATGATTGCGGCGCGCAGGCCATCGCGGCCGAACTGCGCCATGCGCATGAAGATGTCGTAGGGAACGGGAATGTTCGCGGCGTCGGATGCCGTCTCGCGCTGCTCGTCTTCGATCCACGGGTCGTGGATCAGGATGTGGCCGCCGTCGTCGCTGATGGCGAGCACCCAGTGCGGCACCTTCTTGCCGAACATCAGGAAGCCCGAGATCAGCACCAGAACAAGCTTGCCCTCGGCCAGCTTTCCCCTGATGTCTTCGAGCGCGAACGGGCGGTAAGTCACGGCAATGGCGTATTTTTCGGCGCGGTTGCGGAAATCGGCCTGCGCCAGTTCCATCACCCGGCGTTTTTCAGCGCTACGCACCGACTGCAAGAACAGCGCGCCGGGAAAAGACACAAAAATCTCGGTGCCCAGGCCGCTTTCGTGTGCCGCGACCGCGAGCCCAAACGGTTCGCAACCGCCCGGCCCCGACATCATGAAGATCGTGGTTGCCTCACGCCACAGCCTGACCTCCATCACCGGATCGGGCACGAAGGCCCGGTCGAAATTGGCAATCGCCATCATCAGGCAGCACGGGCCGCAGGTGAAATCGCAGGTCTGGGCGTAGAAAGGCACCTTGGTCGCCACCGGCACGTCGCCGCGCAGCGTCTTTTCGTAACGAAGCGCAGTCATGCCATCTTCGTAATAGTCGGGCTCCTGGCCTATCTTGCGGTAGCCGTTTTGCTCGTAGAGGCGGATGGCGCGGGCATTATCCTCGCGCACCTCAAGCCGCAGCATCATGCGGCCATGTTCGTAGGCGACATGTTCGGCCGCATCGAGCAGGCTGCGGCCGATGCCCTTGCCGCCGAAATCGGGCGCGATCGCAAAGGAGTAAAGCCGCGCCACGCCGCTGCCCTTACGAAACAGCACCATGGCGTAGCCGGCGACGCTGCCATTGCTTTCGGCGACAAGCGCCTGTGCGGTCTCGTGATCTATCAGCTGGCGGAAAGATCGGCGCGAGATCCTGTCGCCTTCAAAGACGGCGTTCTCGATGGCGCAGAGCGCATCGACATCATCTGCGCGGGCCGTACGAATGTCGGCAGCCATGCGGACCTGAGAACCTCGATTGGGCGGAAGACTGCCCCAAAGATGCATCCTGCGAAGCACTCATGCGCTCGCCATGCCAGCGCAGTCACGCCTCGATTCGGGCCATATTGTGACATGGCCGAGGGGCTGGTGGGCATATGAATCTTGTAGTGAATCGAGATGAAGATGTCGGCGCCTCCTTCGAGGCTCGCTGCGCTCGCATCGCCGGTTGAGGGGACGTTCTCGCCCTGAACCGGCTTCACTGAAAACTTGGAATTCTGCTCGGTCAACGGCATGGAAGCTGGCAATCGACCTTCATCCTGGGCGCCAGCGAAGCGAGCCCCCAAGCGCACGCACCGACGACTAGGTCATGCCCGCGCCGGCGATCAACTGCATGTAGGCATCCTTGGCGACCACACCCATCTGCTCCGCCGGCAGCGTGCCGACGATGGCGCAGCCATAGCCCTTGTCCTGCCAGTAGACGGCCTCGGGCCCACCGCTGGCGAGTGTAACCGTGCCCTTCGAGCGCTCTGTGCCTTCGGTGGTGACATAGACCGAAATCCGGTTGCCCTCGGCGTCGGCATAAAGCATGAGCGCCGCCGTACTTCCATTCGCCGGCACCAGGCGCCCGCCGAGAAGCGTGAAGCCGTTCTTGCTCAGGTCCGGCGCCACAAGCTTCAGCCCAGTGCGCTTGGACAGCCAGCCAGTCAGATAGGCCGGATTGCTGCCATCGACCTCGACGGGCCGGTTCTTGTCGGCGGCAAAGGTCTGATGCGCCGCGATTGCCAGCTGGGCCATGCGGTCGTCGGCGTCGGGATCAGCGCCCAGGCCGCTTGCGCCGGCGAAATAGCCGCCAAGACCACCTGCAACCAGCAGCGCGGCCGCCGCCGCCATGCGCCAGCGCTGCGGCGCCTCCTTGCGCTTGGGCGTGTCGCCATTGACCGCCGCTTCGAGCCGCGAAGGCACATTTTCGTCGAGCACGCCGGCAAAGATGTCGCGCAATGCCGAATTGTCGGCGGCATAGCGCTGGCTCCTCGCCTTCATGTCGGGGTTGGCCTCCAGCCAGGCCTGATAGGCGGCGCGTTCGTCCTCCGGCAGCTCGCCGTCAAGCGCCAGGTGGATATCGCGATCGGTAAAGGCGCGCGCGTTCATTTCTCGACGATCCTTATCGTCCGCCGGCGTGCCTGATCGTCAAGCAGTCCGCGCAGTTCCTCGCGTCCGCGCGCAATGCGCGACATCAGCGTGCCGGCCGGCACGCCGAGCATCATTGCGGCCTCGGCATAAGAAAAACCTTCGATGGCGACCATCACCAGTGCGGCGCGCCGGTCGGGGCTGATCGCCTGCAGCGCATCGACGATCTCGCGCGAGGCGATACTTTCGGTCTGCGTCGCCGGTGTCGCCAACGCCTCCGAGGCATCGAGCGGCAGCATCGCCGCCTCGCCGCGCCGGTTCACCTTGCGCATTTGGTCGATGAATAGATGATGCATGATCGTAAACAGCCACCTCCTGGGGTTTTCTCCGGTTCGCCAGTTGTCCATACGCAACAGCGCGCGTTCGAGGCAGTCCTGGACGAGGTCATCGGCGGCATCGCGGTCGCGCAGAAGCGCGCGCGCATACCGGCGCAAACGGGGAATTTCCTGAAGTATCGCTGCCTTCTTTTCTTCCATGACCGCGGATCGCAAGTCGCCCTTTGAACATGCCGATTGAACGCGCGTTGCGCGCGCGGCGCAAGCATTCTGACTAGAGCGCCGCGCGTCCGCTTGGACGCGCAAAGGACGCTCTAGAACTCCAAAACTGCGCATCGTCCTTCCGAAAATCAATTCGGATTTTCGGGTCGATGCGCGGCGACGCCTTGCCACCCCAGTCACCCAAGCACACAAGCAACGCTGGCGACGCTGTGTTTATTCCCGACACATCAGAATTCTTGAAGCATTGAGCTAGTTCAATTGATTTTGAACATCGCATCGGATCGGCTAAACAAGCGCTCCCACGGGAGATGCGACGATGACGGCAGCAGCAGCAAGCACCAGGTCGAAGTCGAGCGTCCCCTGGCTCATCATCATTTGCGGCTGCCTGATCGCCGCGCTGACCTTCGGCCCGCGCTCAGCGATGGGCTTCTTCCAGCTTCCCATGCTTGCCGAAAAGGGCTGGGACCGCACCACCTTCGGTCTCGCCATGGCGATCCAGAACCTGTGCTGGGGCCTTGGCCAACCGATCTTCGGCGCCATCGCCGACAAGTTTGGCAGCTGGCGCGTGCTGACGCTGGGTGCAGTCCTTTATGCGCTCGGCCTGTATCTGATGGCCCATGCCAACAGCGCCACCATGCTGCATCTGAGCGGTGGCGTTCTTGTCGGTCTCGGCGTTGCCGCCGGTTCCTTCAGCATCGTTCTGGCGGCTTTTGCCCGCAACACCAACCCTGAGAACCGCTCCATGGTGTTCGGCATCGGCACCGCCGCAGGTTCCGCCGGCATGTTCATCTTCGCCCCGATCAGCCAGGGCCTGATCGACGCCTATGGCTGGTCCGACACGCTGGTCTACATGTCGATCGCCATGCTGATCATCCCGGTGCTGGCGATCCCGCTGGTCGGCAATGCGCGCTCGGGCAAGGTATCGCAAGCCGAGGTCGATCAGACGCTCGGCCAGGCGCTGTCCGAGGCCTTCGGCCACAAGAGCTACCTGCTGCTTACCTCCGGCTTCTTCGTCTGCGGCTTCCAGGTCGCCTTCATCACCGCCCACTTCCCAGCCTATATCAGGGACATCGGCATCGACGCACGTTACGCCGTAATCGCGCTGGCGCTGATCGGCTTCTTCAACGTCATCGGCTCGCTCGCCTCGGGCGTCATCGCCCAGAAATATTCAAAGCCGCACTTTCTCGCCTGGATTTACATAGCACGCTCGGTACTGGTGACGGCCTTCCTGCTGATGCCGCAGACACCGACAAGCGTGGTGGTCTTCGCCATCATCATGGGCTTGCTCTGGCTGTCGACCGTGCCGCCAACCAACGGGCTCGTCGCCATCATGTTCGGCACCCGCCATCTCGGCATGCTCGGCGGCATCGTCTTCTTCTCGCACCAGATCGGCTCGTTCCTCGGCGTTTGGCTCGGTGGCTACCTCTACGACCATTTCGGATCCTACAATCCGGTCTGGTGGCTCGGCGTGATACTTGGCCTGTTCGCCGCAGCCATGCACTGGCCGATCAAGGAACGCCCGGTCACACGGCCAGCAATACTGGCGCCAGCGGAATAAGGCTACCTAAGGCCTAACTATGTCAGGCCATATCGGTCTGGGAAAAATCATTGCCCTTGTAAAACAGCTTGGCGCCCAGCGTCTTGGCACAGGCATACGCGAAGCAATCGCCGAAATTGAGGTCGGCTGGATGGCCGACCGCCTTGCCGTAACGCATGCCGGCGTCGATGGCGATCAAGCCGATTTCGCTTGAAATCGCCGTATCCTGGGCCTCAATTTCAAGGATAAATCCGTCGACCAGTTCGCGCGCCCGGGACACGACTTCCGGGGTCGGTTTGCGTCCGGTCGGTTCGGCCGCCGCTCGTGCCAGTGCCATCACAGCCTCGAAGCGAACCAATGGCGAGACATGGCGCTCGCCAGGGATATCGCCTAACCGTTTGACCAGCTCTTCCCAGCCGGCCTCCTGGTTCAGGATGGCAACGATGACCGACGCATCGACGAACATCACTCGCCGTCCCACATCTCGTCGGTGAATTTCTTCATGTCGAAATCTGGATTGGGCAGACCGATCCCGGCTGCCTTCGCCTGCAGTTTGGCCAGGCGATCGCGCAGCGGTACCTTGGCGCGATTGCGTGCGAGTTCGTGCAGAAGTGCCGTCCGCACCGCCTCGGTCTTGCTCGCGGCACCCGAAACCGCCTGCAATTCGGACGCCAGCGCGTCGACTTCATTGTCTCTGATGTAGAGCGGCATCTGAATATCCTTATTAGAATATTCAGATAGGCGAAATCGCATATTCACGCAAGGTAAACTACCACGCTTCACATACAGGTCAGCTACAATAAAAGCGGCGGCCGCCGTCGCCGATGAAGGTGTTGCTGCGCCGGTCGTAGCCATGACGCTGGTGGCAAGGCCCGTTCCACTTTTCGCGCCGGCGCTCCTTGGCGTTCTGCTCTGCCACCGATCCGGCAACGATGGCCCCGACCGCAAGGCCAAGTATGCCAAGGCCGATGGCGGCTTCAACGTCGCTATCCTTGTCGCGCTTGCGGCGTTCGTGGCGATCCTGACGGTCACGCCACCGGTCGCATTGCCGGCGCTCGTAACGGTCGCGAGGCCACGAGCAATCGATGTCGTCGTCATCGTCGTAGTAATAGCTGTCGCCGACCAGTTGTACCGAGGCAGCCGCCGTGACGTTTCGGCCGCCGGCATGCGCCGGAAGGCTGGCCAGAAGGCTTGYGGTCAACAGGCAGGCAAGCGGTTTTGCAAACAACATGACGCTCTCTTTTCTGGGATCACCCGATCATCGAAACAGGCCGGTTGGGAGGGGGACTGTCTTCGATGCGTTGGAAAGTGCTGCGCGCCCTCCCTGGAGGTGCAAAGGACGCCGCAGCACTTTGGACCAGCGTCTGATCCGTTGCGAAAATCGATGCCGATCTCCGGCAGCCGGGCCTAGAAGCGGTAGTTCAGGCCGAGCTTGACGCTGTGGCTGGCGGCGTCCGCGCTCGTACGAGCGCCGTCCTTGAGCACGGCGTTCACGTCGCCATAGTTGACGTAGTTGTATTCGGCACGGGCCGAGATACCGCCGGCGAAGGCCTGCTCGACGCCGCCGCCGACCAGGTAGCCGCCTTCCCACTTGTCGTCGGAAACCACGTTGCCCTTGGCTTTGAACTTGGCCATGGAATAGCCGGCCGTGCCGTAGACGAGCGTGCGGTCGAGACTGACGCCGGCGCGAACCTTGGCCGCACCGTTCCAGGTGCGTTCGAGTTCGGCACCACGACCGAGATCGTATTTCGACCCGCCGGAATAGCTGCCTTCGAGTTCAGCACCATAGACCATGACGCCGGACTGGAAGTTGGTGCCGACTTGGCCGCCGAACTGCAAGCCGCTCTTGTCGGCGAACGGGTTGGGAAAGCCCGAGGACGCGGAACCAAGGTGAACACCGGCATAGACGCCCGACCAGTCGTAGGGCGCATCGGAAAACTGCTGGGGGGCGTAGTTCTGGGCCACATCCGCTGCTATCGCGGGCATGGCAAAAGGCGCTAGGCCAGCGAATACAACGACAAACAGATTTCGCTTGGACATGATAATTCTTGCTCCGACATTGACGTTGGGCTGCGAAGCAAATGCCTCGCAGCCCGTTGACGGGGCATCGACGCGGCGGCAACGGGGGGAGAACCCGCCGGCGAAGTCCCGTGCAGCCTATTTGGTTGCGAGCGGAAACTGCGCCTTCTGCATTGCAGCAACATTGCATCGAATATAATAAAATCAACTATTTATCGGTAATCTTTCAGTAATCTTCATTAAGCGATCCTTGCGGCCATGTGCCGGTTCTAACGGGCGGCTCGCGTGAGCAGCCGTTGATAGAAGAGTCCGATGCCGATCAGCACCGCACCCAGTCCGATGAAGGACAGCGCGCGCAGAACACCTTCGAGTTCCGACATGTCGAACAGGAAGACTTTTGCCACCGCAATCGAGATCAGTGCCGCCGAAGCGATGCGCAGGACCTGCGATTTCAGCATCACGCCGGCGACCAGAAGTCCGACGCCCATGGCAAGCCAAAGTGCCGAATAGGTATAGGTCTCGACCTGCCCTAGCCCGGCCCACAAGGCGATATTCTCGCCCTGGAACAGCCGCCTGACCGACAGCGTCGCATAGGCGAAGGCGAGCAGTGCCGCGACCAGCGCCAGCATTGCCGAATACCATTTCGGCCGCTTGCCCCTGGCGTAGTAGGCGAGCGCAACGGCTGCCGCCGCCGGCAGCAGGTAGGCGAGGAACAACAGGTTGAAGAAGACGATCCTGCCCGTGCCTTCGTCGGTGAACAGCGGGTTGAGCACCAGGAAGTGCTGGGCAAGGATGAACAGCACAGAAAGCACGCCCATGCCAAGCGAGCCGTATTGCAGCACGGCACTCGGCGAGCGCATGTCGAGCGCCACCATGATAGCAGCGCCGCCGAGCGAGATCAGCGTGTAGATCGCCTGCTCGGCCAGGGTCGGAGCGTTGGAGGTGATGACCCCGCCATTCATCGCGTGGCGCACCAGCATTGCCACCGTCAGCAACGCAAACAGCGCCGCCACCGCTTCCATCACCAGCCGTGGCCGGCCATTGGTGGTGCGCGCCAGTTGCCAGGCGGCAAAGCCGAAGGCGAGTGCGGGGATGCCGTAGCCCAGCAGCAACCAGTTGAACACTGGCGTCCGGCCCAAGACATCGGCGCCGACGATAGTCGGATCGAAGGCGACACGCGCCAGCACGGCGATGGCGGCTGCAACGCTGAGCCAGCCAAGCACTGGATAGGCCCGCTGGCGAGTCACCAGCGCCGGCACCACAGCGGCCAGGCCGAGCAGCACGGTCGTAAAGCCCGAACCGAAGCCCATATGCAAGGCCAGCAACAGCGCCACCCCTGCCCCGCCAAACGCGAAGGAAACTGCCGGCCCGCCAGTCAAAGGCGGCTGTTCGCCACGTGCGATCCATTCCCCGCCTGCGACGAAGGCAGCGACCAGGACTGTCGCGACAAGCGCCCGCACAAGGTCGCGATCAGGATTGCCATAAGCGATCCAGAGCGAAAACAGCACCACCAATGGCACCGCAACACCCCATCCGGCCCAGTTCGCCGCACGCCAGGGTGCGGCCACCACCTGCCGCCGGGCGCTCCAGAAGCCCGCGCCAGCAAAGACCAGCCCCAGTCCCCAGCCGATGCGGGTCAACGTCGAACCGGCGACCTCGATCGGCAGGCCTTCGACCGTCAGCCCGCCGATCGGCAGCTCAAGGTCGAATGTGCCGCCTATGGCGTTGCGCAGGTAGATGAGCACCACGGCAAAGCCGGCTGCGAAAAGCATGGACACTGCGGCCGGACGGTAAAGTGCTACCGCCAGCATGCCGAGCAGCAGCAGCGTGCCGCGCAGCGGGCCGCCAAGGGCGGCATAGGTCGGATGGATGAACAGCACCAGCGCGGTGACGGCGATAAAGAACGCCGGCACCATCGAGGGCCAGTCGAGTTCTGCCTCATCGCCGCCGCGTCCGAGCCACAGCCAGGCAAGTGCTGCAAGCGTCACGGCACTCATGAACAAGACGATGGTGAAACTGACCAGCGGCGCGTCGGCGAGGTAGAGCAGCGTCCACAGGCCGGTGCCGATGAAGGCAGCCCCGATCAGCAGCGACCATCTGCGTGTGCGGGCAACGGCCGCTGTCGCAACCAAAACGATGGCGAGATAGCCGAACAGCGCCCAGTAGTTCGGTGCAGTGGACGAGACCAGCACAGGCGTCACCAGCGAGCCGAGCAGGCCGAGACCGGCCAGCGCCTGGCCATGTGCCAAGGCTGCGGCAATGGTCGTCACACCGACGATGCCCAAAAGGGTGAAAGCTGGGCCTGCGCCGATGAAGCCGTAGATGCCGTGCGCGGCGTAGATGGTGCCGAAAAGCGTGAACGCGCCAGCGGCGGTCAGGATCGCTGGGATATAGGCGCTGCCGCCATTCTGGATCGGCACGCGGAAGCCGGTGCGGCGGATGAATTCGCCGCCGCCGACAAGGATGAGGCCAAATACAGCAGCCATGGTCAGCCGCGCAGCGGGGCCGAAGAAGCCGGATTCGATCGAATAGCGGATCAAGAAGACGCCACCGAAGGCCAGCGCCAAGCCACCGACCCACACCGCCCAGCGCGTGCCGAGCGCGGTTTCGATATCGGGCCCTTCACGCGCCGGTGCCGGCTCGGCTACTGCAGGCTTGGCGCTCCACGGTCCCGGTTCGCCCGCCTCGGCCTGTGCCGCGACCAGCAATTCTTCAGTGACCGCCGCTGCCGGCTCCGCCGCAGCAGGCTGGTCGGCCGCCGTGGCCGCCAACGCCTCGGGGGCGATCGGCTCGCTGACCTTCTCCGCTGAAATTTCCGCCGCCTTCGCTGTCGGCGCGGGCACCGTCCCTGACAGTACCAACGAGCGCAGCGCGCCCAACTCGCGTTCGAGCAGGCCAAGCCGGCTTTGCTGTTTCGACACGATGATGATCAGCGCGACAATGGCGATGACGCCCAAAAGGCTCTCAAGCATGGCCGTTTCCCCCTCAGATTGGCCTGCTCACCGCGCCGCCAGATTGGCGACGGGAAAGATCGAGCATGTTTCGGTGCCAAAGGCGAGCAGCTTGCCGCTGGCATCCTTCAGCGTGGCTTCGGACACTGCGAGCGTCCTGCCCTTGTGGATCACCTTGCCTTCGCAGACCACCTCGCCGGTGGCGGGCGTGATCGGCCGGATCAGGTTCACCTTGAACTCGACCGTTGTGTAGGCCTCGCCCTTGTCGAGCATGCTGTGCACCGCGCAACCCAAGGCAGAATCAAGCAGGGTCGCCGCCCAGCCGCCATGAACCGAGCCAAGCGGATTGAGATGGCGTTCGCTTGGCACGCCGCGAAACACCGCGCGACCGGCGTCCACTTCGGTCAGCCCAAAATTCATCACCGCGGCGATCGGCGGTGACGGATACACCCCGTCCACGACACGTTTCAGCAACTCCATGCCTGAATATAGGTGCACGTCCTCATGCGGGATCGTGCCCAGGCCAAGGGGAGAAAAATGGCCAGGGAACAACTCGACTTCGCTCATGCGGCAGTGTCTCCATGGGAGATGGCTTGGGCAGCGTAGAACTTGCGCAGCGCCATGAGCAGCCCGCTCCGCGCGTCGGGGATATCGATCCCGCGCGGCTCATAGACATGGCGGGCAAAAAAGAAACTCGACAGCCTGAAAGCGTCCTCGATGGCTTTGAGGTCGGCACCTTGCCGCGCCCCGCGCTGCAAAAAGGGCGGCAGCGCAAACAGCTTGTCGCGCCATGGTTCACCGGCAGAACGCGACACCGCCCGGCCCGATTTCGGCGAGACGTAGGTCAGTTCCTCGACGGTGCCGGTCGCGGCACATTCCGAGAGATCAAGGCCGAAGCCGAGTTCTTCCAGCACCAGAAGCTCGAAGCGAACCACCAGCTCTCCGACCGCCTCGGCTTCGTTCAAGTGATCGATCAGGATCGCCAGCGTCTCGTATAGTGCTGCATGCGGGTCGCGCTCGGGCAGCAGCCTCAGATGCGCGGCCAGTGTCTGCAAGGCATAAACGGCAATGGCGCTGTCGATCAGCCTGGCGGCATTGAGCTCGATCGGCTCGGCCTGGAAGGTGCCCATATGCTCGTCGAGCCGGGCACGCCAGACAAGGTCGACGCGGTTTCCAGCCTGCAGCACCGGCTGCTGCTTGCGCGAGCGGCCGCCGCGCACCAGCCCAAGATGCCGGCCATGCGCACGCGTCATCACCTCGAGCACGGCCGAGGTTTCGCCATGCTTTCGGGTGCCGAGGATGATTCCTTCGTCGCGCCATTCCATGGCCGGACCATCAGCCGGTTAGGTGGCGAAATCAAGAACATTGCAGGGGCCAAAGCCGTACAGAGAAGCATCCTGCCTTCGGCATGGACATGGCGAGTGCTGCGCGTGCATGATCCCGAAGGTGTCGAACGCGAGGGGCGGTCGCGCTCTTCCATCGGGGGACAGATATGTTTCACAAGCAGATTACGACATTTCGACTGCCGCTGGCCGCGCTTGGGTTTCTGCTCGGATTTGGCCAGGCCAGTTTTGCCCTCGACGATCTGGAGACAGCACCTCCCCCGCCCCTTGTGACCACCGACGTGACCCTGTTCGAAAACGTCCGCATCTTCGACGGCAAGAGCGCGACGCTTTCGGCCCCATCAAACGTCCTGGTCAGGGGCAACATCATCGAGCGGATTTCACAAGCGCCGATCGAGGCCGGCGGCGAGGCAAAAGTGATTGCCGGCAATGGCCGCGTGCTCATGCCAGGGCTGATCGACGCCCACTGGCACGCCTTCATGGCCGCCACACCGCAACCGCTGTTGATGACGGCCGACCCCGCCTATCTGCAATTGCTGGCGGCGCGCCAGGCGGAGGCGACGCTGATGCGCGGCTTCACCACCATCCGCGATCTCGGCGGGCCGGTCTTCGGGCTCAAGCGTGCGATCGACGAAGGCGTCACGCCTGGCCCGCGCATCTATCCCTCGGGCGCGATGATTTCGCAGACCTCCGGACATGGCGACTTCCGCTTTCTCTACGAACTTCCCCGGATCCCCGGAGGACCGCTGAGTTTTTCCGAGCGCGAAGGCATCGCGGCCATCGCCGACAGCCCCGACGAGGTCAGGCTGCGCGCACGCGAACAACTCAGGCTGGGCGCGAGCCAGATCAAGCTGATGGCCGGCGGCGGCGTCAACTCGCCTGCGCACAATCCGATCGAATCCATTCAGTACACCGAGCCGGAGCTTCGTGCGGCGGTCGAGGCGGCCGAGAACTGGGGCACCTATGTCACCGTGCATGCCTACACCCCGCCCTCGGTCCAGCAGGCGATCCGCGCCGGCGTCAAGGTCATCGACCATGGCCAGCTGCTTGACGAGGCAACAGTCAAGCTGATGGCCGAAAAGGGTATCTGGTGGAGCCTGCAGCCGCTGACCTATGACCCGGACGTCTTTGCGCGCATGGACCCGTCGTCCCAGAGACGGGCCAAGCAGGTGTTCGACGGTACCGACAACGCCTACCGGCTGGCCAGGAAATACAAGGTCAAGACTGCCTTCGGCGCCGACATCCTGTTCGACCCGGCCGCTGCCAGYCGTCAAGGCGCAGCACTGGCGAGCCTCGCCAAATGGTACACGCCGGCCGAAGCACTCAAGATGGCGACCGGCGACAATGGCGAGCTGATGGCGCTGTCGGGCTTCATCAACCCCTATCCCGGCAAGCTCGGCGTCGTCTTGGAAGGCGCGCTCGCCGACCTCCTGCTTGTCGAAGGCAATCCGCTGGAAGACCTCAAACTTGTCGCCGACTCCGACAAGAATTTTTCCATCATCATGAAGGACGGCAAGGTCTACAAGAACACGCTGGCGAAGTAACCGGCCGCCGCGTCGCCACGGCGGCCGGTTGGATCAGGCCGGCTTCATCGCCCGGGTGCCGAGCCAGTCGAGCGCGAGCATGACCAGCAGCGAGATGCCGACCAGCGGAAACAGGATGCCGCCGACAGCCAGAATCGCGATCAGTCCACGAAACACGCGCCGGTCGGTGGGCAGCGGCGGCACGCCAAACGAACTGGCCGGGCGCCGCTTCCACCACATCACGGCGGCCGACACGGCAAGCAAGACGATGCCCAGGCAGGCAGCCAGCAGCACCAGCTGATTGGCGAGGCCGAACTCCTGGCCCATATGCACTGATATGCCCCATTCCAGCCATTTGCCGAGCGGGCCGTAATCGGCAAAGCCCATGTCGATCAGCGGCTTGCCACTATACTGTTCGAGATGGACAACGCGCTGTTGGCTCGCATCGTCGGGATAGACCGAGCCAGTGTAGACGCCTTCCGGCGTCGCTGGAATGTTGACGGCATAGCCGCGATGCAGGCCAAGCTTGTCGAAGGTCGCGACCGCCACGTCGAGACCTATGGGCGCCATTGCATGCTCGGCTGTCGATTGCGGCATCTGCGCCTGCTCGAGCGACCACGACGTCTTGGCGACATGGTTGAGATGCTCGTCGGACATCGGCACGGCCACCCGCACGCCGGCGGGATAGCCGAAATTGTTGCCATTGGCCCATTCATTGACCTTTTCGCCCCACACGCCCGACCACGGCATGCCGGTGATCGCCAGAAAGACGATGAAGAAGCCGACGAAGATGCCTGTCACCGCGTGGGTGTCGCGCCAGAACATGCGGTTTTTCGGCTTGCCCCGCACGGTGACGACACCGCCCGACTTTCCGCGCGGCCACCAGAGATAGATCCCTGTCGCCACCAGCAGGATCGACCAGCCGGCGGCGAGTTCGATCAGCATGCGGGCGGTGTCGCCGAAATATTTGAGGCTGTGCAGATAGCGCACCATCCACATGATCGTGCCGCGATCGGGCAGCGCGCCCAGCACCTCTCCGCTATAAGGGTTCACATAAACCGCAAGCTTGCCCTCGGTTTCCGTCTTGACGGTAATCTCCACCGAACCTGTCGGTGAAGCGGCGTCGGTGAATTTGACGGCGGTGCCAGGATGAGCCGCGAGCGCTGCGACAACCATCGCAGAGGGTGCGGCCTTGCCTTCTGAAATCTCGACACGCTTCAGGTCGGAATAGACGAGCGCGTCGATCTCATCCTTGAAAAGATAAAGAGCGCCGGTCACGGCGAGGCTGATCATGAAAGGCAGCACCAGAAGGCCGGCATAGAAGTGCCAGCGCCAGACGGCGCGAAAAAGATTGGACGGCGAGCGCGCAGCCACAGCGCTGCTCTCCCGTCCGAGGGTCATTTCGGACATTGTTGTCTCCATAAGCGTGGAAGTCAGGCCGCTTGAACGGCCTTGATCGGTTCGACGTCAGATGGAGATCGTTGGTGGTGCCCTTGCCTCGGCGATCAGCCCGCGCAGGCCCTGCCGAACGGGCTCAGCCAGTACGGCAATAACAGTGCCATCCGCCTCCGGCCGGTTGAGGATGAAGGCAAGCTGTTCGCCCGGCAGGCCGGGAGCAGTCGCCACCGCCAGCTGGCAGAGCGTGCCGCAGGGGCATTCGGCGGGGCTGCGGACAGGCTGCTTGTCGCCGCTCGCAGGGGCCATGCCGTCCATGGTGCAGATGACGCCGAGCGGGTCGGCGGCAGAGGCCGCCATGGCGCCGGACGCGGCACCTGAAAGCAGCGCTTGGAAAAGCAGCAGGAACGCGATCATGCCGGCGATGGCGCCGGTCGCAAGCCTGTCCCGCAAAATGAGCCGCATGCTCTTCATCGTGGCGCCATGCCACAATGCCGCCGCAAAGTCACTGCGGCACGGGCGCTATGCCAGCCTGTCACCAGCCGCGAAAACGTGGCCAGTGGCCCAGCCCGCCACCAGCGGCCAGCACGTCGTAGCCGTCGAACTGCGCGGCAGTAGCGCAGGCATGGTTGGGCAGGATGCGCAACATCTCGCCCACCGCGAGATCGGGAAGCTTTGCCTCGCTGCCGGGCCGCACCGCAATGACGCCGTGTTCCTGGGTCGTGGCCGCGACGATAAGGTCTTCAAGCACGCGCCCCTCGATGTCGCAGACCACGCCGTAACCCTGGTCAACGGCTTGCGATGCGGTGCCGCGATCGCGCGACAGCGCCATCCAGCCGGCATCGATCATGATCCAGCCGCGCTCGTGTTGATGGCCGATGACGGTTGTCAGCACCGACAGGGCAATGTCCTGCAGCGTGCATACACCTATGCCTGCCTGGACGAGGTCAAAGAAGACATAGACACCCGCCCTCACCTCGGTCACACCGGTCAGGTCGCGGGCAAAATGCGCGGTCGGCGTCGAACCGACACTGACGACCGGACAGGCCAGGCCAGCGCGCTTCAGTATTTCCACTGCCGTCAATACCGCGCGACGCTCCTGTTCGGCGAATTCGACCAGGCTTGCCTCGCCGCGCGCGCCGTAGCTCTCGCCGGCATGAGTCACGACACCGCGCAGTTCCGCGCCACCGTCTGTCAATATACGCCCTATCTCGACGATGGCGGGATCATCCGGGCGCAGCCCCGAACGATGGCCATCACAATCGATCTCGATCAGGGCCGGTATCGCCTCGCCCGCCTGGCGCGACGCTGCGGCAACGGCACTTGCCTGGGCAATCGAGTCGAGGGTTACGACAAGGTCGCAGCCCTTGGCTCGCAGGGACAGAACGCGCGGCAGTTTTTGCGGCGAAATGCCGACGTTATAGAGAAGATCAGTGACGCCGGCGCCAGCAAAGACTTCGGCCTCCTTCAGCGTCGCGACCGTCGCCGAGCTGGCATTCCTGAGAACTCGTTTGGCGGCATCGACCGACTTGATCGTCTTGAGATGCGGTCGGCCCGAAACATTCAATCCAGCCAGTCTATTGTCGAGGCGTTCGATGTTTCGGAGCATGATCGCCTCATCGAGGATCAGGCTTGGAGTCGGCAGTTCCCTCAGGCTGGCTGCATCCCGCATAACCGCAGGTCCCCATCTCGGCTGCACAGATCATAACGCAAAGCCTGATCGACCACCAAGGGTTGGAAAGAGCACCAGGTTCTCGTCAGCGCTCGCGCGGCCATTGCGGATGCAGCGTGTCGATGACGAAGCCGTGGGCATGCCGGCGTCCATGGCGATGCGCGCCCTCCGTCCAATGCGGATCGTCCTCGGCAAGGTCATCATGGTGATGGCCCACGATATCGGGATCGGAAGCCGGCCACATCAATACGGCCACCGCCACCGCAACAGCGGCGATACCAGCCATGATGACAAAGGTCTGGGACAGGCCGACGGTCACGCCGAGCCAGCCGGCCAGCGGATAGGCGATCAGCCAGCAGGCATGGGAAAGCGCAAACTGCGCGGCAAACAATGCCGGCCTGTCTTCCGGGCGCGACGAACGCCTGAGCAGCCGGCCCGCCGGCGTTTGCGCGACCGAATAGCCAAGGCCGAGAACGAACCACAGGGGTAGCAGGGAATCAAAACCCTGTACCAGCGTGCCGCACACAAGYCCGAACGCCAGCAGAGCTATGCCCGCCAGCATGATCGAGCGGTCCTGGACCCGGTCGAGTATTCGCGGCAGCATCAATGCCGCCACCATCGATCCGACGCCATAAGCCGCCAGCGCCATCGCCGTAGACTTCTGCGTCAGGCCATATTCGCCCTGCACGATGACGACTGTGTTGACGATCACCATCGCACCGGAAGCCGCAACCGCCATGCTGACGGCAAGCAAGCCCTGCAGCCGTGGCGTTGCAAGATAGATCCGCAACCCCCGCGTGGTTCGCTCATAGATCCCGCGGTGTTCGGATACGTGCGGGCTCGGCAGCGTCACCGAGACGACCAGAGCCGCCGATGCCAGAAAGCCGATCATCGTACCGGCAAACAGGCTGTGGAAGTTGATCACCGTCAGAAGTGCCGCCGCCAGAATGGGGCTGACCAGACTTTCGAGGTCATAAGCAAGCCGGGTCAGCGAAAGCGCGCGGGTGTAGTCCTTTTCGTCAGGCAGAATGTCGGGAATGGTCGCCTGGAATGCGGGAGTGAACCCGGCGGATGCCGATTGCAGCAGGAAGATCAGCACATAGACCTGCCAGACTTCGGTGACAAAAGGCAAAAGCAGCACCACCGCCGCACGCACGAGATCAAGGCAGACCAGCATCGGCCGTCGCGGCAGCAGCTCGGCAAAGGCAGCCGCCACAGGTGCTACGACAACAAAGGCGATCATCTTGATCGCAAGGGCTGTGCCAAGCACCACACCGGCGTCCGGCCCGGCCAGATCATAAGCCAAGAGCCCGAGCGCGACCGTCGCGAGGCCCGTACCGATCAGCGCGATCAGCTGGGCAGCAAACAGATGGCGATAGGTTCGGTTGGACAGGATCTGAAGCATCGGTCAGGCTCGGTGATGTCAGGCGGCCCGAGGGCTGCAACGGTTGCTCGGCAGAAGGCGCGAGGCGGCCGGAATCGGCGGCGTCTCACAGGTACTTGGTGATTTCCTTGAACTCGTCGATCGACTGCCGCTGCTCGCGCGGCAACGGTCCGACCGCTTCTTCCAGGCAATGATCGAGATGATCCTGGATCAGGGTGCGCTTGGCCTGGCCGACAGCCTTTTCCACCGCGTGCAATTGCTGGGCGACATCGAGGCAAGGCCTGCCCGCCTCGATCATGGCGATAATGCCGCGCAGATGGCCTTCGGCCCGCTTCAGCCGCTTGAGCGTATCGGGATGGGACGCGTGGGTATGCGCATGTTCTGTCATCCCAAGATGCTATCCCCCTGGGGAGCATGTGGTCAAGGCAGCATCCCTAGAGGTCGCCGACCTTCTTCTTGCCGCTCAAGAGCGCGTAGACCGCCATCGAGTGCCCGTGCCCGAGGGCGAAATCCTCGCGCAGCCATTCGATTACCTGCCCGGCCTTCACGCCGGCCTTGAGCTTTCCCTGTTCAGAAAAGCCCTTTTCGTCGGACAGTTTCAAAAGGTCCTCCGGTCCCTTTCCGGTCTTGTTCTTGATCGTGTCGAGATAGGCTTGAAATGACATTGCAGTTTCTCCCGATTGAAGGTTGGGTTGATCAAGCGCGCCGACGGTTGGCCAGCACCCCACCAGCGATGATCGCCGCGAGGCCCGCGACCGAAAGCAGGGTCAGCACGTCGTTGAACAAGAGCGCCGCCAGCACCACGCCGAAGCCCGTGCCCCAATAGCCAAGCTGGCTGAAGAACACCGGCCCGCCGATCTCCTGCAGGCGGAAGTTGAGCAGGTAGGACGAGGCCGAGGTTGCGACCATGCAGCCGATCCAGAACAGCACGTCACGGTCGAAAAAGACCCAGCTCGATGGCGCCTCGAAGAAGGGCGCCACCAGCGCCACCATCAGGCTGGAGCTCAGCAGGATGCCACAGGAGAAAGCGAGCGCCGACGAGCCCTTGGGCCAAAAGGCCGAGCGGATGATGTTGCCGGCGGCGGCACAGGCCGGGATAGTGATGCCGAGCAGCACCCACACCGTCTCCGAGAGGTCGATCTCTGCCAGCTGCTGCTGCACAAGGGCCGCCATGCCTGCAAGGCCGATGAGGATGCCGGCGAAGCGCCTGACATACATGCGCTCGATGCCGAGCCCGGCGGCGAAGCTCATCGTCAACAGCGGCGACAGCGAATAGACGGTCGAGGTATAGGCCGGCCCGACACGGTCGACGATGTAGTAGCCGAGTACCGTGGGCACGGTGAAGCTGATGATGCCGAGCACCAGGTAGAGCACGATATGCCGCCACTCGCGCGGTATGCCCTGCCCCGACGCGGCCAGCAGCGGCAGCAGGATCAGGCCAGCGCCGACATTGGCAACCAGCGCCAACTGGAACGGCTGCATGCCCGCGTTCAGTGCCGCCTTGGAGATCATGATGCGGGTGGCAAAGACGAGGCCGCACAACGCCAGCAGGATCAGCGGCGAGCGCGCGGCGTAGGACACCGGCAGACGAAGAACTTCCTGTTGCGTCATGGCGAACCTCGAGATATCTTAGCGCTAAGATAAATGACGGAATTATCTTAGTGTCAAGACATCTCGACGAAAATAATGGGGAATTGGCCGGCGGCGGCCTGCAGGACGGCATCGATGCGCGGCGCGCCCAATGGGCCAAAGAGCTCCCTCATCTCGATACGCGCGGCATGGCGATCCTCGGCCGCGCCCGCTGGATCACGCTTGCCGCCCGCCCGAAGATCGAGGCGATCTTCGCCACCTACGGCCTCGACAGCGGCGAGGCCGACGTGCTGTTTACGCTTTTGCGTTCCGGGCCTCCATACCGACTGCGCCCGACCGAACTCTACCGCTCGATGATGATTTCGTCGGGCGGCGTCACCAACAGGATCAACCGCCTCGCCAAGGCAGGGCTGGTCAGACAGGTCAGCGCCGAAGGCGATGGGCGCAGCCTGCCTGTCGAACTCACCGACGAAGGCCTCCGACGCGCCCGGGAAGCATTCGAGGCCGATATGGCGGTCGAGACGCTGATGCTCGAAAGCCTGACCGAAGCCGAACAAGAGCAGCTCACAAAGCTTTTGCGCAAACTGGCGCTATCCCTTGGCAGCACCAGCGCGCCAGAGTGAGAGCGCAATGGGCATCTCGATGCCGGCCGCCAATGCCAAAGGAAACGGAATGAACAGGGACGATCTCGCCGCGCGCTTGCGCCAACAACAGGCCGCGACGACCTTGTATGCCACCGGCAAAGGTCTCGATCAGCCTTGGCAGGTCTCGGCCGGCGTGGCTGATCAGTCGAGCGGCAGGCCGATTTCCGCCGACACGCCGCTTCGGGTGGCGAGCAACACCAAGACCTTCGTGGCCGCCACCGTTCTCCGGTTGTGGGAACAGGGCCTGATCGACCTCGACAGCCGGATCGCACCACTCGTGACGCCACTGTTCAACGACCTGCTTTCGACCGCCGGATACCGCACCTACAAGATCACCGTTCGCCATCTGCTGAACCACAGCGGCGGGCTATGCGATCACGCCGACGATCCGCGCTACTTCGCCACCGTGCTTGCCGACCCGACCCGCTTCTGGACACGCGAAGAGCAGGTTCGCCTCGCCGTGGAATACTCGCCCCCTTTGAGCGAAGCGGGGACGCGGTTCAGCTATTCCGACACAGGCTACATCCTGCTCGGCGACATCATCGAGCGCATCTCGGGCACAAGTCTCGCCGCCACGGTTCGGCGCGAAATGTCGTTCGACAGGCTGGGCCTGACATCGACATGGTGGGAGATCGCCGAACCACAGCCTGTAACAACCGAGTTGAGGGCGCGTCAGTTTCTGGGTGCGGTCGACGCCACCGACATCAACGCATCGATGGACCTCTACGGCGGTGGCGGGCTGGTGATGTCGGCGCGCGACCTCGCCACATTTTTTGCAGCCCTGTTCGAAAACAGAGTTTTCGACAGCCCGCAAACGCTCCAAGAAATGCTCTCGAAGGGCACTCATGAGGGCGCCGACGCCTACCGTCTCGGCATTGCCGTGAGCCGCGTCGACGGCATCGAATGTTGTTCGCATCTCGGTTTTTGGGGAACGGTCGCCTACTATTCACCGGCCTCGGGCACGGCCATCGCCGGCTTCACCACGAACCGCGAAGCGCGCGCTGGGCTCGTGTCGATCATCGAGCAGACCCTCGCGACAACCCTGCCCGTTTCCGCTATCGCCTGAGCAAGGATCATGTAGTTTTGCAAAGTTGCCGCAGGGCCTGGCCAATGCGGACTGACCACTGGAGCGCAGACATGCCGTCGACCGAGCTATTGATCGCCTTTTTCGCCACCACAGCGATCTTCGCCTTCATGCCTGGTCCTGCCATGCTTTACGCCGCGGCCCAGACGCTGGCGCGCGGACGCTGGTCGGGGATGATGGCAGCGCTCGGCATCCATCTCGGCGGCTATGTCCATGTCATTGCCGCTGCTGCCGGCCTGTCGGTGCTTTTCCACGCCGTGCCGCTCGCCTATATGGTCGTCAAATTTGTCGGCGCGGCCTACCTCATCTGGCTCGGCATTGCGCTGTTCCGCGCCAAGGTGCAAGGCGATGGCGATCTCCCCGTCATCGAGCCAAAATCCGCCCGGCGCGCCTTCTTCGAAAGCGTCACCGTCGAGGTGCTCAACCCCAAGACGGCGATCTTCTTCATGGCGTTCCTGCCGCAATTCATCGATGCGTCGGCCACATTTCCGGTCTGGCTGCAGTTCGTCCTGCTGGGCATGATCGTCAACATGATGTTTTCGAGCGCCGATATCATCGGCGTGATGCTGGCGGGCGCGATGATCACCAGGCTGCGGCGCTCGAGCCGTGCCCAGCGCCTGATGCAGCGCGCCGGCGGTGCCGTGCTCGTCGGCCTTGGCGTTCACGTGGCCCTGCAAAAGAGCTGAACTACAAAGCGCAGACCACCGACTGAGCCCTTCGAGAATGATACCAGCCGACCACACCATTTCCCTCGCCGATCAGCTTGCCCAGGGTCAGCGCTCATTCAGGGGCCTGCAACTCGCAGGTAGCGATCTCGCGCGGCTTGACCTCAGCGCTTGTGAGTTCGTCGACGGCAATCTGGCCGGATGCGATCTATCGGCAGCGACGCTCACGGATACGCGCTGGACAAGCTGCCGCATGGCGGGCGCCAAGCTTGCGGCGATCGATGGCGTCGATGCCGAGTTCCGCAATTGCGACCTCTCCAACACAGACTGGACGCGGTCGCGGCTCAACGCCGCGAAGTTCAGCCAGAGCAAGCTGACGGGCGCGAATTTCGCCGATTGCGCGTTGATCGGCACTGACTTCCAGCAATGTCGGCTGGTCAGCGCCTTCCTGCCCGCCGTCTCGTTCCGCCGCAAATCGCTCGACAATCTCGATTTCAGCGATGCCGAACTCAGAGGCTGCGATTTCCGCGAGGCGATCTTCGACGGCTGCAGCTTGCGGGGCGCCACCTTGCGCTCCTGCCGCTTCGAAGGTGCCGACCTGCGCGGCTGCGACCTTGGCCCGCTGAAGCTCAACGAGGCGGCGATCCTCAAAGGTGCGGTGATCTCGAAAAGCCAGGCAACAGACCTTTTGCGCAATCTCGGGCTGCAGGTGCTGTAGCCAAGAGCGGCCCTAGCCGCCGCTGGCCTCGACAAAATCAACTTTGTGAATGTGGCGGCCGCCCAGCGGGGCTACGCTTTCACGCTGCTTCTGCCGAAACAATTGTGGATGCATCGAAGAGATTGCGGCCGATGGTCCGCGCGGCCTCCAGATGGTCAGCCGGCCCTTGCGTTTCGGAGTCGAGCAGGAGCTCGGACGTCACCACTGATGCACCGACATAATCGAAGATGCCATGGTCGATCTGCGTTTTCATCGCGCCGAAATAGCCGTGCCGCGCATAGGTCCGCATGGTTGCGCCACCGATGGCGACGAGATGAACCTTGAGGTGACGCAGTCTCTTCATCGGCTTGATGCCGGGGCCCTCATCGTAAGCCCAACCGTTGGCGAACACGCGGTCGACCCATCCCTTGAGCAGCGCCGGCATCGACCACCAATAGACGGGATAGACCAGCACAAGCGTGTCGGCGCGATCGATCCTTGCCTGCTCGGCGGCGACATCGGCTGACGGCGGCACCTCCCTGCGGTGAACGGCGAGATCCGTGGCGGTGTAGCGCGGATCGAAAGTTTCCGCCGCAAGGTCGGCAACTTCGAAGCTGTTGCCTGGGTCGGACTGGGACAGGCCCTCGGCGATTTGCGCAGCGACGCTGTGGCTGAGCGACTTCGGATCGGGATGCGCGACAACGATGAGTGCGTGCATGTCGAAAACTCCTGCTTGGTGGTTGCGGGCGGCGGGCGCTGCTTATATACTTTCTGTAAGCTAATTTTAGTAATATACTTTTGGTACATAACGATGTCAAGCGCCGTTACGACAGCCCCACGCCTGCGCAGGCGCCTGCTGCGGGAAGACCGCCATCGCCAGCTTCTGGACGTCGCATGGGCTTTGATCAGCGAGGAAGGAACGGAAGCCTTGACGCTGCCACGGCTTGCCGAGCAGGCGAACGTGGCAAAACCCGTCGTCTATGACCATTTCGCCACGCGGCCGGCGTTGCTCGCAGCACTTTACCAGGAGTTCGACACGCGCCAGACCGCGCTGATGGACACAGCACTTCAAGCAAGCGAACCGACCCTATCGGGCAGAGCCGCGGTCATCGCATCGTCTTATGTCGAGTGCGTGCTTCTGCAGGGCCGCGAGATACCGGGCGTGATCGCAGCCCTTGCCGGCTCGCCCGAACTGGCGAAGGTCAAGCGCGATTACGAAGCGATCTTCATGGAGAAGTGCCGGGCCCTGCTTGCCCCGTTTGCACCGACCGGCACCGTCGCGTCGCCGGGGCTTTGGGCGATGCTTGGGGCGGCCGAAGCACTGTCCTTCGCCGCCGCGAGCGGAGACATCACGCCCGCTCAGGCCAAGGACGAGCTGTTCGAAACAATACTCGCCATGGTCGCCAGAAACGAGCGGCAGAGGCAATGATAACGTTCTGGGGCTCGCGCGGAAACCGCGCGAAAACCCCATTCCGATCAACACCCGGCTGCCGCTGTTTGCTACGCGGACCTTCGCTTCGGGATCATGCTAGCAATAATACACGCCAACCGCGCAGCGCCGCACGGTGCGCCGCGCCACGCCGGCAACGCTCACTGGCGTAAGAGGCCGACCGACCCTGGCTTCGGCCGTTGAGACGAAACCAGGAAGCCCAGGCACTGTCGGATGCTCCAGGGTTTCGAGCCCGATAAACCCGACAGTTGCGGCGAGCAGATAAATTCTCAGCTTCCTTGACGCGTTCATTTGCCACCTCCTGGTGCAAAATGGCTGGGCAGTTCATCGATGTCGCGCAACTCCTTCACATCGATCTTCTTGGCACCGTCCGGCGCCTTGAAGGCAAAATCATCGGCCTTCATGTCGGTGCCGGCTTTCCAGTCACTGATCTGGATACTGTATTGCGGCCCTTGGGCCACCCCTTTGGAGGTAATGACATACCGGCACGGATAGGGATGTTCGCCTTGCGCGATCCAGATCTGCCAATCGACGTCCTTTGCCCGGAAAGCCAGATGGTCGCATTCGGTGCCGCCGATGACGCCGCTGCCGAGATCCTTGACGTTGGTCACGCCATGCATCAGCTCGTCATAGACGTTCGACAGCAAGAGATCGGCGCCCGGAACCGGCTTGTGGTATTTATCGCGCAACTCGTCGACAAGATGATCCACCGTGCCGGGGGCATCGACCTGGGCATACGCATTGGCGTCCTTGCCCAAAAGGGTCAGGACCTTCCCGTCGAAGAGAATTTCGACATTGGCGAACCCGCCGGTGCGCGTAGCACGGAACTTGTCGGGCCGGCTGAGATCGACTTCGCCCGAACTCGCCAGCAACAATTTCTGGTGATCCTTGGTGACGACCTCGAGGTTGGTGTCGTAGTCGAACGATATGCTCTTCTGCGCGGCCAGATAGTCGGACATCGCCTTGAGCATGGTCTTGGCCGCTGCTTCATCGGCTTTTGCGGGCGCTGCGAGGCCAAGCGTCAAGACCACAGCAGAAGCCGTCGCGGCTATGAGCGCGAGACGGTGAGTCCGCTTGAGGAAATCATGCTGCACGAACATGGGAATACCTCCGCTTTGGGTGACTTGTTCAATTGGGGTATCTGCTCTTGGAAAATGGTGACCTAAGCCTGATCGGAAACGAAGCGGCGTGTCGCTCCAGTCGAGCGCGAATTTCCTCCGGAAAAGACAGCAATGCGGATACAGCAAAGGTGCTGGATTGCCATTCCCTCAGGCCTCGCCTGATACAACCTGGGCCTGCAAACCGTAGCCTACTCCCCGAATGTCCCTTGGTCCACCACAGGGGAGCTATCGAGGCGGTGCTCGACGTCGCCATCATTTCCTTCCCCAGCCGGAGGACCGTAGTTGTATCTGCTGCGCGCCGCGTAAACATGTCTTCCCAAAGGACAAATCATCAACTATCCGCAGATTGACCTTCGCTGGACAATGGATCGAGACGTGATCAGACCCGCAGATATGACGGATGCTTCCAGCCTCGCTGCGCTCGGTCTGGAAGTTTGGCTGAACACTTACATTCGCAATGGTGTCAACGCGTTCTTTGCCGACTTTGCATTGAGACAGTTCACCGCCGCTCGGTTCGAAGAAATCTTGTCGCAAGAAAATCAAACCATCCTGGTTTCGCAGAATTCCGTTGGCATCGACGGATTTATCCATGTCTCGTTGGGCGTCGAGGCGCCCGTGGCCAAATGCTCCGATCTCGAAATTTCAACGTTGTATGTCCAGCCCCGGCACCAAGGCGGTGGCGCCGGCGGGAGGCTGCTTGCGGCTGGCTTGCAATTTTGCGCATCAACCGGGCGGCCCGATGTCTGGCTGTCGGTCAACGCCGAAAATGACCGCGCCTCCCAATTCTATCTGAGGAAGGGTTTTGCCAAGGTCGGCGAAACGCAGTTCCGGATCGATGGCCAGTCTTATCCGAACCACGTGCTGCGATACGCACTGACCTAGCAAGCCCGGGCCAGGGAAAACTGCAGCCCGGCGGGCTGCCATTGCGAGCCGCCCGCCCAAGATCACATTGTCCTACTTGGCCATGGACGCCCTGGCGGCCTCGATCTGCGCCTTGACTGCATCAAGGTTGAAGCTGGCGCCCTTCTGCATCGGTGGGAACTCGATTGCCGTCTCGGCGAGCTTGGCCACCTCCTGCTGAACGAACACGAAGCGCCAGAACTGATACAAGAACCACTGGTTGAAGTATCCTTGGGCACCGTCCAGGGTTCCGTTTTCCGGAGTGCCCAGGCGTTCGAACGGATCGAGCCGCAGGTTCGTGATCGACGGTGCATCGACATGATCCTTGGCCCCGAGCCAGCCGTTCGGCTGCTCTATGAAGCGATACTTGTAGTCGTCGATGCGCACTGCGCCCAAAGTGCTCTCACCAAAATAGTAAATCTCGTGGCGGGCCGAAGGTCCCTTGCCGGTGAGCATGGCCGTCTGGTCGTAACCGTCGAGATAGTTCTTGTAGGTGCGATCGCCAATCTTCTTGCCTTTGAGAAGCTCGGCCTTGATGTTCGGGTTTCCTGCCGCTGCCACGAAAGTCGGCAGCCAATCAAGACCCGACACGATGCCGTTCTCGACCTTGCCGGGCTCAATCTTGCCGGGCCAGCGAATGAATGCCGGCACGCGGAAGCCACCTTCATAGATCGTGCCCTTTTGTCCCTTGAATGGCGTGTTGCCGCCATCGGGCCAGGTAAAGGTCTCGGTGCCGTTGTCTGTCGTGAACAAAACGATGGTGTTGTTGTCGACGCCCAGTTCCTTGAGCTTCTGCATCACCAGTCCAACGTCGTCGTCGAGCTGGGCCATGCCGGCTTCCTGGAGAGACCAGCCATTCTCCGAATTCTGAAGCGCCTCATATTTGGGAGAAAGGTGGGTTACGACATGCATGCGCGTGGGATTGAGCCACAGGAAGAAAGGCTTGTTGTCTGACTTGGCCTTCTCCACGAACTTCAGGGCGAAGTCGCGGATTTCACCGTCCACTGTTTCCATCCGTTTTGGATAGAGGGTTCCGGCGTCTTCTATCTTCTGCTTGCCGACCTTGCCCCAGCGCGGGTCGACGGTCGCGTCATCAGTGGTTGTCGCCCAGCTGTGGAGCATATTGCGCGGCCCAACCTTGTCCAGGAGTTCCTGCGGGTAGTTGGGGTGCGCGGGATCTTCCATCGCATCAAGGTGATAGAGATWGCCGAAGAACTCGTCGAAGCCGTGAACCGTGGGCAGGAACTCATTGAGATCGCCAAGGTGGTTCTTGCCGAATTGGCCTGTGGTATAGCCCATATCCTTGAGAACCGTGGCCAGTGTCACGGCTTCGGCGGGCAGTCCGGTCGTGGCTCCAGCCTGACCGACAGTGGTCATGCCGGTACGGATCGGCAGCTCGCCGGTGATGAAGTTCGCACGGCCCGCAGTGCAACTCGCCTCGGCATAATAATCAGTGAACAGCATGCCCTCGGCGGCAATCTTGTCGAGGTTCGGCGTGCGCCCGGCCATCATGCCGCGATGATAGGCGCCGATGTTCCACATGCCGATATCGTCACCCATGATGACGACGATGTTGGGCGGCTTGTCTTGCGCGGCTACCGTCGCAGCGCTGCCCAAAGTCAGCGCGGTGCCAAGCAACAGAGTTCCAAGAAGATTTCGCTTCATATGCTTTCTCCATCCATGTGCTGAGACCAACTCACCTTGCGGAAGCCAAAGGCAGTCATGACGAAACATTGCGGAAGGCTATGCCGGAGCGGAGGCGCCGCAACGACGCCCTGCCCTACGCAAGGTGCCTCGCCTTTAGGCTAGTGGTTGTAGGGCATACCGGCGTGTAGGTTCGGGTAGCTTCTGTGCTGAATTTGCCGCGATCGTCCGCGTTCTGACACGGTCTGGCTACGTGCCCGAACGTGATCGGCGGGCTTGCCAGGCGACAGCAAGGAGCAGGCCAAGTGCGGCATGGAAGGCAGCCGCTGGCCACAGCAAAGGCCCAGACAGGGCACCATCGAGCCCGAGATAACRAAGATACGCCGCCACAAGGACGTTGTAGGTGAGCATGGCCGCCAGTGCGGCGTGCCTGCCTTTATCCTTTTGGCCGATCCAGCCGGCCGCACCCAGGGCGATCAGTGCAACTCCGGCAACGCGGGCGACGGGCAGGCCAGCGCCGAACAGGCCTTCGCCAAGCAGCAACCGCGCAACCAGGTTCGGATCGAAGATCAGGGCAGCGCCTGTGGCTGCCTCGATAAGAGCGGCAATCCCAAGTAACCACGCAACCGCCATCGCGGTTCTTCCTCTTCAGGAGTTCCCGAGGCAGCCGCCCACTGTCGTTTGGGCGCTCACTCGCCCGGCTGGTTGCCAGAAGCCGCAGCCAGCGGGACGGTACGCGAGGTGGCGTCGCTGGAGGGCAACAGGCCTGCCTGCCTAAGCCCTGCGATCAATCGGGCTCGATCCTCGGGCTGGAAGTTTCGCTTGCCGAACTCCGCCTCGATGTCGGGCATGAATCCGGGGCGCAGCTTGGTAAACACCTCACCGTTGCGGGCGGCTTCATCCATCATTCCGTTCTGCGCATAGATGACCGCCGCCACCAGATGAAAGAGCGGCCATTGATCGAGATTGGCCTGCCGAATCTCCGCGAGGGCGGTTTCGTCGTCCTCAAGCATGTAGGCCGCAAGTGCCAGAATCGCATGATAGTAGCCGGACCCGCCCGGGTTGCGGGCCAGCGCGTCCTGCAAAAGTGCTGCACCCCGCTGCCACTGCCCACCCAATGCCAACCGAGTGCCAAATTCGCCAAGGAACTCGGTGTCGTTGGGGTTGAGGGCGAGCGCCCTTTCCCCGACGGCGATAGACTCCGCCAACTGCTGGCTGAAGAACAACGCCGTCATCAAGGCCTGAAGCGCACGCACATTGCGCGGGTCAAGCTCGACGGCCCGGCGCGCGACGTCAAGTGCGCGTTCAAGCGAACCGGCGCGCCGATTAAAGCCGAACCTGTCTTCATCGACATAGGCAATGGACAGCATCGACCAGGCGGTGGCGTAAGCGGGATATCGCGCAACCGTCTGTTCGAGGCACTGGCGGACCACGGCATGTTGTTGGCTACTCAAGGCTGCGCGGTAGCCATAGAATTGCAGCGTGCAACGGTAGGCGTTGAGATCATCAGGCGGGGCGTTGGCCGTATCGGCCTGATAAATGACGCCAAAGGGCTGCGCCACTGCCGTCGCGACCTTGGCGGCAACGTCAGACTGAATGGCGAACAAGTCGCGTGATCGCAAATCATTGTCATAGGTCTGGGACCAAAGGATCGCGCCGGAATCGGTTTCGGTCAGGCGGGCAGTGACACGAACCCGGTTGTCGAAGACCTGCACACCGCCCGCGAGAAGAAACCGGGCACCTAGTTTCTCCAGCACATGCGAAACAGCGACCTGGGGCGGCAGGGCTTCCGAGGTCTCACGGCCAAATACCGTGAGTTCCTTGAAGCGCGGCAGCACGCTCAGCAATTCTTCAGTGATCCCCGTTGCGTAGATCTTCGCCTCCGGTCCTTCGCCAAGATCGGCAAATGGCGCGATCACCAGAGTCGCCCCCTCAGGATCGTACACTGGTGCGGCTGGCGATGACGCCTGGGACATCGGCTTGTTGGCGGTCCAATTGGTGTAGATCATGACGCCGACGAGAATTGCCAGCAGCGCCGTGACCAGCCCCAATGTTGATGTGACCAGCCAATGGACCCGGTCCCAAGCAGGCGCTGGCGCATTCGCAGCCTTCGAAACAGCAGCAGGATCGCCCGGCCCGGGCTCCACGACGTCCGCACCGATCCAGGAGAACATCGGCACGTATCCGCCCTTGGGAATTTCGATGCGGATCGGATCGGCTTGTCCAGCAACCAGATAGTAGCGCTCGAGCGCGCGGCGCAGCCGCCCCGCCTCGATCCGCACAACGGGGTCTTCCTGCGTGAATCCCTCGTTCCGCTCGAACACTTCGATGGCAATCGAGTAGCCCTTGATCCGGTCAGCACGGCCTTCGAGGGTTTCTTCGACCACATAGCGCAGGAACGCGCATCCGCGCGCGGGAACGGGGAATTCTGTGCTGGAAAGAATGCGCTCGAGTTGAACGCGGATTTCGTCCGGAGAGGGTAGCGGTCGCGATGCGGAGAATAGTAACGACGCCGCGGCATGCCTTGAGACCTGCATTGCCGTTCCCCTCGATCTCGCGCAACCTGGACATGCAGGCCCGAGCGTAGACTACCGTAACCTACTCCCCGAATGCCCCGCGGTCCACCAGCATGCCTAGGGTCTATCCTAATTGATGTGCGCGCAGGTAACCGACGACAGATGGGAGGGCGCCCTCGACATGGATCAAAACCTAGCCGCCGCCAAACGCCATTTTCCCGCTCGCGGTCGCGCGATCGAGGAATTGGCGGCGCGCAATGACGATTTTCGCGCGCTGTGCGCGGATCTCGCTGATGCGGAGACCGAGGTCCAACGATTGGTGAATTCAGTTTTGCCAAAACGCGACCAGCGCGTTTCAGAATATCTAGAACTGGTGCGCGACCTGGTTGGGGAGATCGAGGCGGCGCTCGACGCTGCCGCCATCATTCCCTTCCCCGGCCGGCGGCCGTAATTGTTTGGTCTTGAAAAGCGGGAGCAGTGCCGCATAGGGTCGCGGTCGGGAGCGCCAGATGGCGGGAATTGACGGCCTTTGACATTGCCTTTGTCGGCGCTTGCCTCGCGGGCGTAGCATTGTTACCGTCCTCCAATTCCCGGGGACGTTCCAGCATTCGATAGTTCAGCCCGGCGGTGCCTTTTCCAACGCGACTTGCTCGACAAGCTCGACACGACGAAAAGCAAGCCCAGGAGGGAAATTCACGCCTACGCAATTTCGGGCCAAATTGTTCGGCCCAACGCCTCCCGGATACCGGTCTCAGCGCAACCGCACGTGCAGCACGTCGTTTTCTACCAAGCACAACAAAGGAGAAGCGCATGTACACGAAGACAGTAGTGGGTATGGCACTGGCTTTTTCCGCTTTGGCTGCCATGGCCTCCGCCCAGGAGCCTCCAAAGAAATTCGGCAGCGAGGCCGGTTGGGACATCTTTATCAAGCCAGACATGGGCCCCGGCTGCGTGATCACAAAAAAACTTAACAATGATGCGCAATTCCAAATGGGCATCGACGCGACCGCTGAAAAACGCGGCTACATGGCTCTCTACACCAAGGCCGATGCCCAGGTTACCGCCGGGGATGAGCTCTCAGTGATCTTCGATGTCGACGGACAGAAATTCAGCGGGGCCGCTACCGGCCAGCAGATAGACGGGATGAAGGGGGCCTTTGTTTGGGTCAACAATCCCGAGTTCATCTACGACCTCGCCAAGAAAAAGAGCCTGACAATCGCCCCTGCGGGACGTGAAGCGATCGTGTTGCCTCTTACCGGGACCGATGCTGCCTTCAAAAGCCTGCGCGCCTGCCAGGAAGCTCAGTAATCGGAATCAGTTGCGGCACTCTAGCTGGGTGCGTTAGGCGATCGGGAGGTGATGATGCCTCGCCTTCCGAACGTCCTGTGAGMAGCTGTTTTGTGTCTGGCGCACGGGCACCGCAAGCCGGAGCCCTGGCGCGGAAACAGGCCCTTTGTCAGGCTCGACGGTCTGGAAAATCGTTCTAGTTGCACTCTGCGATCCGCGATCGGATCGAATAAATCAGGCATCCTTGCTCGATCTTTCAGTCGAGCGGGTCGCCGCGCCTCGTGTCGTCGGAATTCCTTCTTCGACAGCTACGTCGAGAAGGCCGCACTTGGGTTTCTTGATGACGCGACGAAATCCGACAAACCCTTCTTCATCAGCGTCAACTTCATGAAGGTGCACCAGCCGAACATGCCGGCGCCGGAGTTCGAGCATAAGTCGATGTCGAAATATGCCGACAGCATCGTCGAGCTGGATACGCGCATCGGCCGCATCATGGACAAGCTCCACGAGACCGGCTTGGACAAGAACACGCTTGTCTTCTACACCACCGACAATGGCGCCTGGCAGGACGTCTATCCCGACGCCGGCTACACGCCGTTCCGTGGCACCAAGGGCACGGTGCGCGAAGGCGGCAATCGCGTTCCCGCCATCGCCGTCTGGCCGAGCAAGATCAAGCCGCGCAGCAAGAACCACGATATCGTCGGCGGCCTTGATCTGATGGCGACATTTGCTTCGGTTGCAGGAGTCGCCTTGCCGACCAAGGACCGCGAGGGACAGCCGATTATCTTCGATAGCTACGACATGTCGCCAATCCTGAAAGGTACAGGCAAGTCGGAGCGTACCTTCTGGTTCTATTTCACCGAAAATGAGCTCACGCCTGGTGCTGCCCGCGTGGGCAATTACAAGGCCATATTCAATCTGCGCGGGGACAACGGTGCAGACACCGGAGGATTGGCAGTTGATACCAATCTCGGTTGGAAGGGGGCGTCGAAGTATGTCGCGACTGTCCCACAGGTCTTCGACCTCTGGCAGGATCCACAGGAGCGCTACGACATCTTCATGAACAACTACACGGAGCGTACCTGGACGATGGTAACGATCAGTGCCGCGATAAAGGATCTGATGGCGGCCTACGTGAAGTACCCGCCATGCAAGCTACAAAGCCAGTCCTATACCGGCCCGATCGAGCTGTCGAAGTATCAGCAATTCCAATGGGTCCGTGATCAGCTTGCCAAAGACGGCGTTGAATTGCCGATGCCGACCGGCAATTGAAACGGCTGCAAAAGGAGCGGCAAGGTGCCGCCCTTTTTCCTGGGCCATTTTAAGAAAACCGTATTCAGCTCGCCTGCGCCAACGCCACCGCGTCCGGCCCCGCCGGAAAGCGGAGCTGTCCTGATGCGTCGTTCGCGGCCTGCCACACGGCTTCGGCGACGTCGGTTTCCTTCGTCACCAGCGCGGGCGTCGCGAACCCGGCAAAGATCGGCCCCGCGAACGCGGCATAGGCCTCGGGAATAAGATCCTCGACGCGCAGCTCGGTGTTGTGGGCAAAGCGCGTGCTCGGTGCATAGCCGGGCTCGACAATCTTCACCCTGACATCGAACGCGCCAAGCTCATGGGCCAGCGACCCGGTAAAGCCCTCGATCGCCATCTTGCTTGCGGTATAGGCAGCGGCCAGCGGCATCGGCGCCAGCGTCACACTTGAAGTGACATTGACGACCACGCCCGACCGCCGCACGCGAAACTCAGCGATCACTGCCTGGGTCATCGCCATCACGCCGAAGGTGTTGGTTTCAAACAGCTTGCGCACATGCACCATCGGCATCGCCTCGAAGGCGCCGACGAGGCCGATTCCCGCATTGTTGACGAGCACGTCGATCGGGCCGCTGGCGTCGAGCGTTGCTGCAATACTCTCGTCATCGGTCACATCGAGCGGCAGAACGCGCATCCGCTCCGTGCGCGGCAGGATGCCTACGCGCGGATTGCGCATGGTGGCAACGACATTCCAGCCCAAGGCATGGAAGTGGCGGGCGGTCTCCAGGCCATAACCTGACGAGCAGCCGGTAATCAGCACGGTTTTCATGGACTTTTTCCTGATTGATGTTGACGCCACGAAAATACCGTCCAAAATCCGGACTATCATCAATCTCCAGTCCTATATTCATTGGCAATAGTCCTGATATGATCGACCCCCTCGCCCAGGTCATCGAACTGCTCCAGCCCCGTACCTTGTTCTCGAAGGGGATCAGCGGCGCCGGGCGCTGGGGCGTCCGCTACTCCGAATTCGGCCAGCCTGGTTTCTGCGCCGTGCTCGAAGGCAGCTGCCGCCTCGCAGTCGACGGCGAGGCACCGGTCACGCTCGAACAGGGCGACTTCGTGCTTTTGCCGGCCACCCCTGCCTTCACCATGTCCGGTTTCGAGCCTGTGGCGCCAAGGCGTATCGACCCCAAAACGACGCCTGCACCGACGGAGGAGGTTCGCCACGGCCGGCAGGATGGCCCGGCCGATGTCCGCCTGCTCGGCGGCTACTTCGTCTTCGGTTCTCCCGATGCTGCGCTACTGGTGTCGCTGCTGCCAGCGATGGTCCATATCAGCGGTGTCGAGCGGCTTTCGACGCTGGTGCGGCTCATCGGCGAGGAAGCTGGCCAGCACAATGCAGGCCGCGACCTCGTGCTCGGCCGCCTCGTCGAGGTCCTGCTGATCGAGGCGCTGAGGGCAAGCCGGGCAAAGGGCTCGCCGCCCGGCTTGCTCAGCGGGCTGGCCGACGCCAGGGTTTCAGGGGCGATGCGGCAGATGCACGGCGATCCGCAGCGGCCGTGGACGGTAGCCGAACTCGCCGGCGAGGCCGGCCTGTCCCGCTCGGCCTTTTTCGACCGCTTCACGCGCACCGTCGGGCTCAGGCCGATGGAATATCTGCTCGCCTGGCGCATGGCGCTCGCCAAGAAACTTCTCGGCGACAAGGGGATAGCGCTGGACGAAGTCGCCCGCCAGGTCGGCTACGGCTCAGCCAGCACCTTCAGCACCGCCTTCAGCCGCCATGTCGGGCAATCGCCGGGCCGCTACGCCCGCAGCGACCGGCACGGCTGAGAGGCTTGCAACAATGGCAAGACGCCGTGCTCTTTAATGCGGGAAATCCAGCCCCATTTCGCGGTAGCGTTCGGGGTCGTCGCCCCAGTTCTCGCGCACCTTCACAAACAGGAACAGGTGCACCTTCTGTTCTAGAATGCTGCCGATTTCCATGCGCGAGGCCTGGCCGATGGCACGGATCGTTTCGCCCTTGTGGCCGAGCACGATCTTCTTCTGGCTGTCGCGTTCGACATAGATGACCTGCTGGATGCGCACCGAGCCGTTGGGCATCTCTTCCCACTTCTCGGTTTCGACATGCGACGAGTAGGGCAGTTCCTGGTGCAGCCTGAGATACAGCTTCTCGCGGGTGATCTCGGCTGCCAGCTGGCGCATCGGCAGATCGGAGATCTGATCCTCGGGGTAGTACCAGGGACCTTCGGGCAAGCGCTTGGCCAGGAAGTCGAGCAGGTCCTTGCAGCCAGAGCCGGTCAGCGCCGACACCATGAAAGTGCGTTCGAAATCGACGGCCTCGTTGGCGGTCGCAGTCAGCTTCAGCAGCTTTTCGGGATCGACCCGGTCGACCTTGTTCAGGATCAGGATCTTGGGCTGGCGCACGTCCTTGAGCCGTTCGAGGATGGCGGCGGCATCACCCTTGATGCCGCGCTCGGCATCGATCAGCACCAAGATTAGGTCGGCGTCCTTGGCCCCGCCCCAGGCGGTGGTCACCATCGCCGTATCGAGACGCCGCTTCGGCTTGAAGATGCCGGGCGTGTCGATGAAAACGATCTGGGCGTTGTCGTGGGTGGCGATGCCGCGCACGATGGCGCGGGTCGTCTGCACCTTGTGGGTGACGATCGACACCTTGGCGCCGACAAGCTTGTTGACCAGCGTCGACTTGCCGGCGTTCGGCGCGCCGATCAGCGCGACAAAGCCCGAACGGGTGGCACCCGTTTCAGGCGTAGCGGTTTCAGGGGCATCGGTCACGATGCGGTCTCCTCATGCTTCCATACGCCCTCACGCACCAAAAGGGCGGCGGCGGCATTCTGCTCGGCCTCGCGCTTGGAGCGACCGGTGCCGGTGGCGGGCAAAAATTTGCCGACCCGCACGCTCACCGAAAAGACGGGGTCGTGGTCAGGGCCGGTACGGCTTTCGATCTTGTAGGCAGGCACTGCTGTCGACGCCTGATGCGCCCATTCCTGCAATTCGGTCTTGGGGTCGCGGCGTGCCGCACCCGCAGCCTCGGCGCGCGGCTTCCAGTATTTATGGATGAAACGCTTGGCCGCATCCAGCCCGCCGTCGAGATAAATGACAGCGATCAGCGATTCCAGCGCGTCTGCGCGCAGATTGACGCGCTTGCGATCGGCAAGATTGCGCACTTCCGAGCCCGCGCGGATCAGATCGGCGAGCCCGATCTCGTCGGCGATCTGGGCCAGCGCCTCAGCATTGACGAGCGCGTTGAGCCGGACCGAAAGCTCGCCTTCGGGCGCTTCGGGAAAATCGGCAAGCAACATGTCGGCGACAGCAAGCCCGAGCACCCGGTCGCCCAGGAACTCGAAACGCTCATAGTCGACGCCTGCATTTGCGCTGCGCGCGCTGCCATGCGTCAGCGCCCGTTGCAGGCGCTGATGGTCGCGGAAGATATGGCCGGTACGAAGTTGCAACGCATCGGCGAGTTCCGTGGCGGTGAGCCGTTTGCCTGCCATGCCTATCGGACGAAGTTGAACAGGCGCGAGCCGCGCATCTCGGTCGGCCACTTCCAGATTTCCAGCGGGCTTGCGCCATCGGCGATCGAGAAGAAGATGATGTTGGCGCGGCCGACAAGGTTCTCGGCCGGCACGAAACCGACGTTAAAGCGGCTGTCGGTCGAGTTGTCGCGGTTGTCGCCCATCATGAAGAAATGGCCTTCGGGCACGAGGAACTCACGCGTGTTGTCGCCGATCGAATCCGGCGTCAGGTCCAGCGTGTCATAGGAAACGCCGTTCGGCAGGGTCTCGCGATAGACGTCGACCGGACGGTTGACCTCGGTGATATCGGGATTGTCGATCTGGCCTACCTTTTCGCGCGGCACTGCGGTGCCGTTGATATAGAGCTGGCCGTCCTTCATCTGGATGCGGTCGCCGGGCAGGCCGACGACGCGCTTGATGTAGTCGAGCGAAGGATTGGGCGGGAACTTGAAGACAACGACGTCGCCACGCTCGGGGTCGGAGCCGAAGATACGGCCCGAAAACAGGTTGGGCGACAAAGGCAGCGAATAGCGCGAAAAGCCATAGGCCCATTTGGTGACGAACAGGTAATCGCCCTCGAGCAGCGTCGGCCGCATCGAGCCGGACGGGATCGAGAACGGCTGGAACAGCAGCGTCCTGATCACCAAAGCAAGCAGCAGCGCCTGGACGATGACGCTGACGGTTTCGCCAAGCCCGCCGGACTTCTTCTGTTTTTCAGCCACGCTCATATCGTCCTCGATTGTAGGTCGCGATGGGTATAAGGGCTCGCCGTCGCGGGGGCAATGTCTCAGCCGCCGCCAAAACCCTAAGATAGTGGCGGTTGTTCGACGGGCACGGCCTCGATGATCACAAAGGCTTGCGCGAGCGGAAAATCGTCAGTGATTGTCAGGTGAACCACTGCGCGATGTCCTGCGGGCAACATGGTTGCCAGGCGCTTGGCGGCCCCGCCGGTCAGTTCCATGGTCGGCCGGCCGCCCGGCATGTTGAGCACGCCCATCTCGCGCCAGAACACACCTTCGGCAATGCCGCAGCCCAGTGCCTTGGAGCATGCCTCCTTGGCGGCGAAACGCTTGGCGTAGGATGCAATGCGCCCACGGCGGCCCTCGGCGCGCGCCTGCTCGACCTCGGTGAAGATGCGCTGGATAAAGCGCTCGCCATGGCGGGCAATCGATTTTTCGATCCGCCTTATGTCGATCAGGTCGCTGCCGATGCCGAGGATCATTTTTTCCCCTCCAGGCGGCCAAGCTGAAGCTGCCGATCTCCCCCCATGCGGGGGAGATGGCCGGCAGGCCAGAGGGGGGTGACCGGGCTCACCACTCCTAAATATTCCGGCTGCCCGGCTTGATCGCCGGGATCGCCGCCAGTTCCGGCGGCAGATTGTCGGCCGGATAGGCGGGCACCTCGTATTCGGCGAGCGCGATCAAAGGCACGCCGACATCGGACTTGCCGGCCGAACGGTCGATGATGCAGGCGGCAGCCACAACCTCGGCGCCGAGTTCGCGCAGGCACGCGATGGTCTCGCGGATCGAAAGACCAGTGGTGACGATGTCCTCGACGATGACGACGCGGGCGCCCTTTTCGATCTCGAAGCGGCGCAACCGGAAGGTGCCCTGCTCGCGCTCGACCCAGATCGCCGGCACCTTGAGATGCCTTGATGTCTCGTAGGCCGGGATCAGCCCGCCGATCGCGGGGCCTACGACGTAGTCGATATCGCCCTTCACCTCGGCGCGGATCTTTTCGGCCAGCGCCTTGCAAAGTGTTTCGGTCTTGTCGGCATGCATGAACACCCGCGCCTTTTGCAGGAACACCGGGCTGCGCAAGCCGGACGTCAGGATGAAATGCCCTTCCAGCACCGCACCCGCCGAACGGAAAATGTCCAGAACTTCGCTCGTCTGCATCTTTGTCTTTCCTGACGTCAGCCCAGCGCACTGCCCCTAGCCGTTGACGCGGCGGGCATCGCTGACGCTGGAGTTGTCCTTGAGCTGGGAGATCAGCCGGTTCAAGTGCTTCAAATCCCAGACTTCGAGATCGAGCAGCATTTCGGTGAAATCGGGGGCTGTGCGTATCATCGACAGCGTATGGATGTTGGCGTCGTTGGCCGCCACCACCTGGGCAATGTCGGCGAGCGAGCCCGGCGCGTTGATCGCCGTCACCGAAAGCCGCGCCGGAAAGCGCTCCTTCGAGCCCTCGTCGAGGTCCCAGCGCACGTCGATCCAGCGCTCAGGCTGATCGTCGAAGGCCATCAGCGACGGCGACTGGATCGGATAGATGGTGATGCCCGAGCCGGGCTGCATGATGCCGACGATGCGGTCGCCGGGCACGGCCCCTTCGGGTGCAAAGCGTACCGGCAGGTCGCCGCCGACACCACGGATTGGCACGGCAGCCCCTTGCGCCTTGCTTTCCTTGCGCTGCGCCGACGAACGGCCAGGGATCTGGAACAGCATGCCGGCGGCATTGCGGATCTTCGACCAGCCTTCCTCGCGCGGCTTCGGCGGGTGGGTGACGCGCTCTTCCTTGTAGTCGGGGAAGACAGCGCGGACGACATCATTTGACGCCAGCTCGCCGCGGCCGACAGACGCCAGCACATCCTCGATGTCCTTGCGCGCCAGCCGGTGCAGCACAGACTTCAAACTGTCCTTGGAGAACTTCTTGCCGGCACGCTCGAAGGTACGTTCGAGGATGCGGGTACCCAGCCCCGAATACTGCTTGCGGATGGCGTTCTTGGTCGCCCTGCGGATCGCCGAGCGCGCCTTGCCGGTGACCACGATCGATTCCCACGCCGCCGGCGGCACCTGGGCCTTGGAGCGGATGATCTCGACCTCGTCGCCGTTCTTGAGCTCGGTCACCAGCGGCATCACCCGACCGTTGACCTTGGCGCCGACGCAGGTGTCGCCGACATCGGTATGCACCGCATAGGCAAAATCGATCGGCGTAGCCCCGCGCGGCAGGGCGATCAGCATGCCCTTGGGGGTGAAGCAGAAGACCTGGTCCTGGAACAGCTCGAGCTTGGTGTTTTCGAGGAAATCCTCGGAGTCGCCATCGGCGAGCTGCTCGATCGTCCGCCTGAGCCAGGCATAGGCGTTGGTTTCCTTAGAGATTGAGTGGCCAGCACCGTTGGTCTTGGTGACGTTGTCCTTGTAGATCGAGTGCGCCGCGACACCGTATTCGGCGATCCTGTTCATCTCGCGGGTGCGGATCTGCAGCTCGATGCGCTGGCGCGAGGGGCCGACGATGGTGGTGTGGATCGAGCGATAATCGTTTTGCTTGGGCGTCGAGATGTAATCCTTGAAGCGCCCCGGCACCATCGACCAGGTGGTGTGGATCGCGCCCAGCGCGCGATAGCAATCGGCAACGGAGTCGACGACCACGCGGAAGCCGAAAATGTCTGACAGCTGCTCGAACGACAGCGCCTTGGTCTCCATCTTGCGGAACACCGACCACGGCTTCTTCTGCCGGCTCGTCACATCAGCCTTGATGTCATATTTCTCGAACTGCGCCGACAGCGCCTTTTCGATGTCGACGAGCACACCCTTGCTGCGCTCGGACATTTCGGCCAGCCGCTCGGTGACGGTGCGGTAGGCCTCCGGATTGATGTAGCGGAAAGCGAGCTCTTCCAGCTCCTCGCGCATGCCCTGCATGCCCATGCGGCCGGCCAGCGGCGCATAGATGTCCATCGTCTCTTCGGCGATGCGCAGGCGCTTGCCCTCGGGCACATGGTGCAGCGTGCGCATGTTGTGCAAACGGTCGGCGAGCTTGACCAAAAGCACGCGCACGTCTTCGGAGATCGCCAGCAAAAGCTTGCGCAGGTTTTCCGCCTGCTCGGCCTTCTTGGAAACGAGGTCGAGTTTCTTGAGCTTGGTCAGCCCCTCGACCAGCTTGCCGATGTCGGGACCGAACAGCTCGTCGATCTCGTCGCGGGTCGCGCTGGTGTCTTCGATCGTGTCGTGCAGCAGGGCGACCGCGATCGTCGCCTCGTCGAGATGCATGTCGGTGAGGATCGCCGCCACTTCAAGCGGGTGCGAAAAATACGGATCGCCCGACGCACGCTTCTGATGGCCATGCTTTTGCATGGCGTAGACATAGGCCTTGTTGAGCAGCGCCTCGTTGACGTCAGGCTTGTAGCGCTGGACGCGCTCGACAAGCTCATACTGACGCATCATGGGCAGCTTCCTGGAACTCGAAATGAATCATGCGCCGCAAGGGCTTGCGACGCATGTGATAGATAACCACTGATGTGGCGGCGCGGAAGTGCCCGTTGGCCGGTTTGGCGCGCGTTTTGACGCGACGCGAGACCTTTTTGAGAATTCGCCCTGCCGAGTCAGATGGCGTGGCTTTCAAGAACCGGAGCGGAGCGGACTTTCGGGTCCGTGAGCACCGGAAGCGCAGAAAGCCGCGTCAGGTGGCCGGCAGGGTAGAATTCTCAACAGGTCTCAGTAGTCGTCGCTCTTTTCGGGAGCGACAAGGCTCTCGATGCCGGCGAGCAGGTCTTCTTCCGACATGCGGTCGAAGTTGATGTTTTCTTCGGCTTCGTTGCTGTCGACGGCGGAAGCGGTGGCCTGGTCGGCGGGCTCGGGAGCCTCGGGCTCCGGCTCGTCGATTTCGACATGCTTCTGCATCGAATGGATCAGGTCTTCCTTGAGATCGTCGGGCGAAAGCATTTCTTCAGCGATTTCGCGCAGCGCAACGACCGGGTTCTTGTCGTTGTCGCGAGGAAGCGTGATCTGGGCGCCCTGCGAGATCTGGCGGGCGCGATGACCGGCGAGCAGAACGAGCTCAAAGCGGTTGTCGACCTTGTCAATGCAGTCTTCAACGGTTACGCGGGCCATGAAGTGCCCCTTTCATGCATGGATTTGACGGAAAGCTAGCGCGTGCCTTAACCTGAAAGGCCGCGCAATTCAAGCATGAAGCCTGCACTGCCCGTGAAGTGACGAAATCCTGGCATCCATCCACCCATGATTTATTTACTGCCCCGCTACTCTCCCCCTCTTGGAATGACTCGCAGCGGGCGATATTTCCCACATTGGGGCAAGACATTGATTTGGGGGGAACGGGCGCTCGGTTCAGCGTATTTGGCGACAGCCTATTTCAACAAGGATATTTTCCTATGTTTGATCCTCGCGAGAAAATCGCACTTTTTATCGACGGCGCCAATCTCTACGCGACGTCCCGCGCTCTCGGCTTCGACATCGACTACCGCAAATTGCTTTCCAGCTTCCAGAAGCGCGGCTATCTGCTGCGCGCCTATTACTACACGGCGCTCGTCGAGGATCAGGAATACTCCTCGATCCGCCCGCTGATCGACTGGCTCGACTATAACGGCTTCAAGGTCGTCACCAAGCCGGCCAAGGAGTTCACTGACGCCACCGGCCGGCGCAAGATCAAGGGCAACATGGACATCGAGCTGACTGTCGATGCCCTCGAACTCGCCGATGTCGTCGACCACTATGTCATCTTCTCGGGCGACGGCGATTTCCGCACGCTCGTCGAAGCGTTGCAGCGCCGTGGCCGCAAGGTCTCGGTGATCTCGACCATGGCCTCGCAACCGCCAATGATTTCAGACGATCTGCGCCGCCAGGCCGACCATTTCATCGATCTTGTGACACTCAAAGCCGAGATCGGTCGCGAGCCCTCCGAGCGACCGGTCCGCAAGGTCGACCCGGTCGAACCGACGCCAGAAGACATTTGATGCACAGTCCCCGGTCTGCGCTCCCGGTCGATCCCGACCGGGATTGCCCGCTCTGCCCTCGCCTGCATGATTTCATCGCCAGCTGGCGGCAGCGCGAGCCGGGCTGGTACAACGCGCCCGTACGTTCCTTCCTGCCACCGGAGGGCGAAGACGCCGTGCGTTTCCTGATCGTCGGGCTGGCGCCGGGCGTTCGCGGAGCAAACCGCACCGGCCGCCCCTTCACCGGCGACTATGCCGGCGAGTTGCTCTACTCAACGCTCAAGCGTTTCGGCATGGCGCGCGGCGAGTTCGAAGCGCGGCCGGACGACAGCCTGGAATTGATCGGCACGGCCATCACCAACGCCGTGCGCTGCGTGCCGCCTGACAACAAGCCGGTGGGCGCCGAGATCAACACCTGCCGCACCTTCCTGGTGCCGACGATTGCGCGCTTTCCCAACCTGAAAGCGATCCTGACGCTCGGCTCGATCGGCCATCAGTCGACGGTACGTGCACTCGGCGCACGAGTAGCTGCCGTACCTTTCAAGCATGGTGCCCGTCACGATGTCGGCAATCTCGCGGTGTTTTCGAGCTACCATTGCTCGCGCTACAACACCAACACCGGTGTCTTGACGGAACAAATGTTCGTCAATGTTTTCCGTGATGTAGCCGAATACCTGGAGAAATAACGCCTTCGCAGACGAGCTGGAAGCCGGCTTGCCTCGTTTCGTCCTCAATCCAAGGCGGCGGCAATCGCTTCACGAAGCTCCTCACCGGTGATCGGTTTGTGAAGAATCCGGTTCCCGCTGGCGCTCACCTCTTGCAACCGCGATGGCGAAGTGTCGCCAGTGACAATGAGGGCTGGAACGACGCGACCAATATAGGCGCAAAGAACCTGTATTGCGTCCAGGCCGGTGGCGCCATGGGCCAGGCGGTAGTCGGAGATGATCAGATCGACCGGCGCGTTGCCGTGCCTGCTGGCCTGTAGATGGATTTTTTGCACCTCTTTGGCAGATCTGCCTGCGTAGACACGATGACCATCCAGTTTAAGCAACTGCACCATGGCATCGAGAACGTCTCCTTCGTCTTCCACCACCATGACGCCTGCGGCCATAGCGTTGGTGGGTATCTCTGCGCGGGACAGAAGAGACGTCGTTACGGCTCGAGGAACCGCAACAGAAAACATCGAACCGCGCCCGAGCGCGGACGTCAGCTTCAGCGGGTGTTTAAGCAACTCGGCGGTGCGGCGAACAATAGCGAGACCTAGCCCAAGGCCCTGGGTACGATCCCGCCCAGGGTTTTGCAGCTGCACGAACTCCTCGAAAACCGTAACCTGCTGATCAATAGGAATACCAGGGCCGGTGTCCAGGACCTGGATTTCCACCAAATCGCCGCGCCGGCGGCAACCCAGCAGAACTCCACCCTCCTTGGTATAGCGAAAAGCGTTCGATAGCAGGTTGTTGAGGATTCGCTTGAGCATCATCGGGTCACTTTCGACGGACAGGTCGCTGTCGATCGCCCGCCATTGAAGACCACGCTGTTTCGCCTCCGCAGCAAATTCGTCCCGGAAATTGCTGAAAAGCTCGCGCAACTCCACCGCTTCTTTTGAAACGGTGACAATACCGGCGTCGAGCTTGGAGATATCGAGCAACGCGTTCAGGAGCCCGCTCAGGTCGCCAATGATGGATTTCGCCCTGCCTGCCAGGTCGAGAGCCTGGCTGGACGGTACGTCGCCGCGCTGCCCGAGCACTGCGACGGTCGAAACTAGCAGGCTCAGGGCATGGATCGGCTGGCGCAGATCATGGCTGGCTGCCGCCAGAAAACGTGTCTTGGCGCGATCCGCGGCCTGCGCACGGTCACGCTCTTCTTGCAGGTGCTCGACGAGCCTTTCATTTTCCAAGCGCAAGCCAATGGTCTCGCGCAGCATGCGGTAGGCGACGCGGCCATAGTAGAAATTGATGACCACAAGGGACACGAGCAGGAACAGGAATCCGGCGGAAATGCTGCTTCCGGTTGTCATGACGCGCGCGGCGACAGGCAAAACCGTGGCGAGGATCGAACCGACCAGTGCGGGCGGAAAAGCCGAAAGCGACGGCACCGTGCCGCAGACGAGGCCGGTCAGCACGACGACCGTGAAAGAAAGCAACAGAGGCTCTTCAGGAAGGAAACCTACCCAACCGAATATGCCCCACAGCAGGCCCGAGACTGAGGAAAATCCAGCTGCGAGCCATGCCCACCGCAAGATAGATGCCGAATCGCGCGTGCGGCTGAAAAAGCGGCGGGACGCGACCACGCGAATGGCCGTCAGCAGATAAAGCGCACCGAGCCAGCCGGCCAGCCAAGTCGTGGAAATGCCGCTGCTCAAGACATATACGGCCGCGAGAGAAATGACGACGTTGGAGATGACGACGCCATAGGAGTTGCGATACAGAAGCTCGACGAGAGCCTGTCGAATCTTGTCTTCCTGCATCGGCCCCTCCAAATGCCAGACAAAGATCATCCAGCGTCCTTCCCAAGGAGTGTTGATCTAAAGGAAATTTGTTTCCCATACGTTGGCAATCATGGAACGTGCACCGCTGCCTCATGAATGGTGATCAGATGAACCGCCCCCTCACCATCATCATCGCCGACGACCACGCCATTGTGCGCGAGGGGTTGAAGCTACTGATCTCGACGATGGAGAACATGTCGGTCGTGGCAGAAGCAGCCGACGGCGAAGCTCTGCTGGAGCTCATAAGAAACATGCGCGCCAACCTTTTGATCCTCGATCTCGGCATGCCGGGCGTTGCTGGGCTCCAGTTCATTGCCGACATAAAGGCACTGGCGCCTCGCATGAAAATTCTGGTCCTGACAGCGAATATCGAACCGAGAACGGTACGCGCTGCCCTTTTGGCCGGCGCCAGTGCTTACCTGACCAAGGACGGCAATCCCGAGGAACTCGGTGCGGCCATCGAAGCAGTCAGGAAGGGGGAGACCTACCTGGCGCAAACCGTTCGCTTTGCGATCAGCGAGCCGACCCGAAACAGCAGGCCATCGGCAGCGCAGGAAATCCTCTCGCCGGTCCCGCTGACCCGGCGGGAGCGAGAAATCCTGATGCTGGTGGCGCAAGGACTGACTGCCCGTGAAATCGCGGAGCGGTTGGGCATCAGCCCGGCGACGGCGCGCAAGCATCGCGAAAACCTGATGGGCAAGCTCAATCTCCATAGTGCCGCCGAACTGACCGCCTATGCGGTGCGCTTGGGAATGCCCACGACATGACACCGGCGCGCCGCGTCCGCAGCCGCAATCCCGTGTAAATATCTGCTTAACCAATAATAGATTAGCCAAAACCGAGCGCGATCCAAATACGGCATCTGCCGTATGTCTTCTGCCGTGAGCCGAGCCTATTCCTCCCCCCGTCTGGATCGTCTGGGAGGAACCTTGATGACGTCGTTGGAGTTGTGGATTCCGTTCGCTGTCGCAACGCTTGCATTCGCATGCATGCCTGGGCCGGCGATATTGTACATGACCGCCCAGACCGCCGCCCTTGGCCGCAGGGCCGGATTGATGGCCGCGCTTGGCGTTCATATTGGCTGCTATGCCCACATCATCGCTGCCGCCATCGGCCTCGCCTCGCTGATGGAGCAAGCGCCGATGGCCTATGCGGCCATCAGGCTTGCCGGCGCGGCCTATCTGGTATGGCTCGGCCTCACCATGTTCCTTGGCTGGAGCAAGACCGCCAATGAAGCAGGAAGTCGAGCTTCAAACACTTTGCGCGACAGCATCGTGGTGGAGGTCCTCAATCCCAAGACGGCGCTGTTTTTCCTGACCTTTCTTCCGCAGTTCGTCGACCCGGCTGCCGCTTTTCCGCTTTGGCTGCAGTTCGTGAYGCTCGGCATTCTCGTCAATCTCGTCTTTTCCATCGCCGATTTGGCAGCAGTCGGCATCGCCTCGCTCACCCTTGCCCGCTTTGCTTCGGGCGGAGCCGGCTGGATGGTCCCCAAGGCCTGCGGTTCGATCCTCATTGGCCTTGGTCTGGCGCTCGTCAGCCAGCAGATGATGTGACCTTTTCCAATCGTGCATTGGTATGATCGTGTTGCTCGCAAAGATTGTTGGGCCGTTGACACAGGTCAATGTCGTTTTGGTTCATTGTGCTCAATTGAAAACGCAAACCGCTACAGGAACTGGAGCCATGAAACCATGAGCAGTGCCCCGAATTCACACAGTTCATCTGCCCGGCTAGTCATTCCAGCGCTTGCCGCCCTTTACGAAAAAGTTGCCCAGCCGCTGAGCTGGGTGGTTCTTCGCGTGGTCGTGGGGCGCGCGCTGATGGTCGAGGGATGGCCGAAAATTCTGGCACCCTTCGCGCAGACCGGCTTTGTCGAGAGTGTTGGCTTCTACCCCGGCTGGCTCTGGTCGCCATTGCTTGCCGCGATGCAGTTCTTCGGCGGAATAGCGCTTGCGATCGGCTTCATGACACGTCCGGTCGCCCTCGCAAATGCTGTCATGTTGGCCATAACCTGGTGGTTCCACTACACACATCCTTACGGTGACGCCTTCCTCACCCAGGCTGGAATCGACGCCTTGAAGGCGGGTGKCGATACGCTTTTCACGCCAGATGGCGTCAAGAGATTGGCAGACGGCGGCACAGCCCTCTTGCATCAGGTGCAAGACAAGGCGGAATTCCTGTCAGCTATCTGGGCCGTCGCGGTCATGTTGTTTGCGGGATTTGGCGGAGGACCGCTCTCTGTGGAACGTACCCTTCTCAAGCGCGAGTTCTAGGACACGCTGCGACGCACGATCTGATCGTCGCTCGCAATGCGGGCGACGAACTTGCACCATTTGACCTGCCGCAATGGCAGGCGCGATGGACCTTGAAGAATTCGCCCACGGCCCGTTTCGGCCCGCGTGCCTCTGTGCCTCCCCAAGAATTCGCTCTCGCAGCTTCCCTGGCTGTTCAGCGTGCGCTGCCTGCCCGACGCGCTCATTCTCAACAGCGACCGCAGCGCTGACATCGTTCTGGCGCGTACCCGGATGGGGTAACCCAGTCCCTTCCAGGACTGGCGTGGAGGCGCCGCATCGCCAGCGTGGGGCGGCGCCTGTGCTTGCAAATGCAGAAACTTTTCCCTTCGGCGCACCGGGCCAGCGCGGGGTTTTGCACAGCTTGCGGCATCGCATTGATCGACATGACGAAGTCTTGCCCACCTCCGCTTGACGAAACCCGATACCGGTGAGATAGTAATCCATAACTAAGACATAGATTACATAGTAATGTAACAACCGGGAAGGGGACCAAACATGAAACACATGACAAAAATCGCCATTTCGCTGGCCGCGATGTTGCTGCCGGCGACAGGCGTTGCGTGGGGGCAGTCCAAGGGTGGGGTGATCGACGTCGCCACCATCGGCGAGCCGCCGACTCTCGATCCAATGGCTTCCACCGCCGACCTGGTGGGCATCGTCACCCAGCACATCTACGAAACGCTCTATACCTTCGATAAGGATTGGGGTGTCACCCCGCTGCTCGCCGCCGACATGCCGCAGATTTCGGCCGACGGCATGACCTACACGATCGCGCTGCGCACCGGCATCAAGTTCCACGACGGCTCGGACATGAATTCCGCCGACGTGGTCGCTTCGCTGCAGCGTTGGATGAAGGTCGCGACGCGCGGCAAGCAGACCGCCGAGACCGTGAGCGCCGTCGAAGCCGTCGATGACAACACCATCAAGATCACCCTCAACAAGCCGTTCGCGCCGCTGCTTTCGCTGCTGTCGCTGAACAATGCCGCTGCCATCATCATCCCGTCGGAAGTTGCCGGACAGGATCCGTTGACCAGCTTCGTTGGCACCGGCCCCTATATGCTGAAGGAGCGCAAGCCCGACCAGTTCATCCAGCTCGCCCGCTTCGACGGCTACAAGTCGCGCGACGGCGAATCGAACGGCTATGGCGGCGCCCGCAAGCAGTATCTCGACGAGATCCGCTTCGTGCCTGTGCCCGATCCGAACACCCGCATCGAAGGCGCGGTGTCTGGCCAATTTACCTATGTCGACTCTCTGCCGGTGGAATCCTTCGACAAGATTTCGGGCGGCAAGACCGCGCCCGTCCTGCTGAAGCCGTTCGGCTGGCCGGTKTTCTTCATGAACACCAAGGAAGGGCTGAACTCCGACATCAAGATCCGCAAGGCGATCCAGGCAGCGCTCGCACCCAAGGACATGATGCTTGCGGCGTTCGGTTCGGAAGATTTCTTCTCCATCGACGGCGCCATGTATCCAGAAGGCTACAAGTGGCACAGCGAAACCGGCACCGAGCCCTACAAGCCCGAGGGCGACACCGCAGCTGCTGCAGCCCTGCTCAAGGAAGCGGGTTATGACGGCTCCAAGCCGCTGCGCATCCTGACCAGCCGCCAGTACGAATTCCACTACAAGCTGGCGCAGGTCGCAGCAGAATATCTGAAGGCCGCGGGCTTCAAGGTGCAGCTGGATGTGGTCGAATGGGCAACTCTGACCAAGAACCGCACCGATGCGGCCTTGTGGGACATCTACATCACCCACAGCCCGTTCCTGCCCGAGCCATCTTTGACCGGTTTCATGTCCGATACAGCGCCAGGCTGGTGGGTTTCCGACAAGAAGCGTGAGGTTCTCGGCGCTTTCAACGCGGAATCCGACCCGGCAAAGCGTCTCGCCTTGTGGCCAGCCGTGCAGCAGGTCGTCTACGACGAGGTTCCTGCCTTCAAGGTCGGCAATTTCAACGCGCTCGCCGCCCAGGCACCCAATCTGAAGGGTGTGACGCCGGCCCCGTGGCCCTACTTCTGGAATGCTTATCTCGAAGCCAAGTGACGGACTTCCACTGCCGTCGAAAGCTGGCGGCCTGATGTTGCTCCCTCTCCGGCCGTTTGCCGCCACCTCTCCCCCCGTTCGAAGGGGGAGAGGAAGAGCCACGTCGTTGCCGCCAGAAATGTAATCGAAGCCAGGACGTGAAAAGACAATGCTGCGTTCGATCATCAACAGACTGTTCGGCATGATCGTCGTTATGGCGATCGTCGTGACGATCGTCTTTGTCATCGTCCGCGTGACGCCCGGCGATCCCGCCGCTGTCATGCTTGGCCCCGAGGCCACCGCCGCGGATATCGCAGAACTGCGCACCAAGCTCGGTCTCGACGGCTCCATTGTCGAACAGTTCGGGCACTACGTCTTCGGTGTTGTGCAGGGCGATTTCGGCCAGTCGATCTTCCTCAACCAGCCGGTCACCGAAGCACTTGCACAGCGCGCCGAACCGACCTTCTTCCTGACCATCTTTTCGCTGTTGATCGCCACCGCTATCGCACTGCCGGTCGGTATTCTGTCGGCCTACTGGCGCGGCTCGATTTTCGACCAGGTGGCAACGACCGTCGCCATGTTTGCCGCCAGCATTCCTAGCTTCTGGCTTGGCCTTTTGCTGATGCAGTTTTTCGCCGTGAAACTCGGCTGGTTCAACACCTCGGGTTATGGTGGGCCAGGCGCCTCGCTCGGCGAGCGACTCAACCATCTGGTGCTGCCGGCATTGGCGCTCGGCCTCGTCAGCTCGGCGCTGATCACCCGCTTCACCCGCGCCTCGATGCTCGACGTGCTGAATGACGACTACGTCCGCACCGCCCGCTCCAAAGGCATGAGCGAGTGGCGCGTCGTGCTGAAACATGCCTTCAAAAACGCCCTGATCCCGATCCTCACCGTGCTCGGGCTGACCGCGGCACTGCTGATCTCCGGTGCGGTGGTGACCGAGACGGTGTTCGGCCTGCCGGGCGTCGGCAATCTCGTTGTTTCAGCCGTGCTGCGCCGCGACTATCCCGTCATCCAGGGCGCGCTGCTGGTGATCGCCGGGCTCTATGTTCTGGTGAATTTCGGCATCGACATGCTCTATCTGCTGGTCGACCCAAGGGTGCGCTACTGATGGCCGCGATCTCCACTCCATTGCAGGTTGAACCCGGCCTGCTGTCACGCCTGATCACCCGGCGGACCTCGCTGATCGGCCTCATCGTCCTCGCCATTCTTGCGGCCGCGGCGATCCTGGCACCCCTGATCGCGCCCTATTCGTCGACCAAGCTGTCGATCGCCAACCGGCTGCATGCGCCCAGCTTGCAGTTCCTGTTCGGCACCGACGATCTCGGCCGCGACGTCTTCACCCGCATGCTCTATGCGGCGCAGGTTTCGCTCTCAGTCGGCTTCGCCGTGGTCGTGCTGGCCTCGGTCATCGGCATCGTTCTGGGGCTCACGTCCGGTTTCTTCCGCAAGGCGGACGCGCCGGTCTCCCGCCTCATCGACGCCATGATGGCCTTCCCGGATATCCTGCTCGCCATCGCGCTGGTCGCGGCACTGGGTGCTTCCGCCACCAATGTCATCATCGCGCTCGGCATCGTCTACGCACCGCGCCTGGCGCGTGTCGTGCGGGCCTCGACTTTGGTCATCCGCGAACTGCCCTATGTCGAGGCGGCACGCGCGCTTGGCGTGCCGACGCCGGTGATCCTGGTGCGCCACGTGCTGCGCAACGTCACCTCGCCGCTTCTGGTCCAGGGCACCTTCATCTTCGCCAACGCCATTCTGGCGGAAGCTGGCCTCTCTTTCCTCGGCGTCGGCATTTCGCCCGATGTTCCGACCTGGGGCACCATGATCAGCGTCGGCCGCCAATATATGGATCAGGCGCCGTGGATCATGATGTATCCCGGCGGCGCCATCGTCATCACCGTTCTGTCGCTGCAACTGGTCGGCGACGGGCTGCGCGACCTCCTCGACCCGCGCCTGGCAAAGGACATCTAGAGCGACATGATCGGCAATCGTTTCCCCAAGGCCGAACGGCCACTGCTCATCAAGGGTGCGAAGCCCATCGGCTTCGGCAAGGCATTCGACCAGCCTGTCGATATCCTGATCGGCACGGACGGGCGCATCGCCGATATCGGCGGATCGATCGCCGCCAGTGACGATGCCCGCACGCTCGACGCCAAGGGCGCCTGGATGTCGCCGGGATGGACCGACATCCACGTCCATGTCTGGTATGGCGGCACCGACATTTCGCTGAGACCCGCGCAATGCGGCGCAGCACACGGCGTCACCACCATGGTCGATGCCGGTTCGGCCGGCGAAGCCAATTTCCACGGCCTGCGCGAATTCATCATCGAGCCGGCCCAAGAAAACATCTACGCCTTCCTCAATCTCGGCTCGATCGGGCTGGTCGCCTGCAACCGGGTCAGCGAACTGAGCGACATACGTTCGATCGACTTCGACCGCATCATCGCCACCGTCGAAGCCAACCGCGATGTCATCGTCGGGCTGAAGATACGCGCCAGCCATGTCATAACAGGCGGCTGGGACCTGACACCGGTCAAGCTCGGCAAGAAGCTCGGCCGCATCCTCAAGCTGCCGATCATGGTGCATGTCGGCGAGCCGCCGCCCCTATACGACGACGTGCTCGGCCTGCTCACCGAAGGCGACATCGTCACCCACTGCTTCAACGGCAAGGCCGGCAGCTCGATCCTCGAGGACGAAGACCTCTACCGGCTGGCCGAACAGGCAGCCGCGCGCGGCATCGTGCTCGATGTCGGCCATGGCGGCGCCTCGTTCTCCTTCGACGTCGCCAAGGCCGCGCTCGAGCGCGGCCTGCCGCCGAAGACTATCTCGACCGACCTGCACAACCGCTCGATCGACCGCTCGGTGTGGGACATGGCAACGACGATGTCGAAGCTGCTGTCGCTCGGCATGAAGATGGAAGACGTGGTGACCGCCTCGACGACGGCGCCGCGCCGCGCCATCGGGCTGGCAGCAGACGGGCTGCTGGAAAAGGGCAAGCCGGCCGAATTCACGCTGTTCGACGTCGTCGACGCCGACGTGACCGTGAAGGATTCGCAAGGGGCCACCAGCACTTTGCACCGCATGTTCGAGCCGCGCCACGCCATCCTCGGTGCCGAGCCTGTCGTCGCGCATCGCTACATGCCGCCGGCGCGCGGCGGCACCGAGCCACACGCCTGTCCTCATTGCGGATGGAATTCATGACCGGAGAGATCGCGCCCGACACCATCATGTCCGTACAGGATTTGAAGACCTGGTTCGTGACCAAGCGCTTCACGGCCAAGGCTGTCGACGGCGTGACCTTCGACCTCAAGCGCGGCCAGACACTGGCCGTGGTCGGCGAATCCGGGTCCGGAAAATCGGTGACCAGCCTGTCGATCATGGGGCTTTTGTCGAAGCCGGGCGCGATCGCCGGCGGCAAGGTCCTGTTCCGCGACCGCAAGGAACAGGTGCACGACCTGGCCGCCTTCGCACCGAAGGAGTTCCGCAAGATCCGCGGCAAGGAGATCGCCATGATCTTCCAGGAGCCGATGACCAGCCTCAACCCGCTCTACACTGTCGGCGACCAGATCGGCGAGATGATCGCGCTGCACGAGCCCGTCAACCGGCGGGAAGCGCGCAGCCGGGCGCTCGCCATGCTGAAGCATGTCGAGATACCGGACGCGGCCTCGCGTCTCGACGACTACCCCCACCAGATGTCCGGCGGCATGCGCCAGCGCGTGATGATTGCCATGGCACTGGCCTGCAGCCCTTCGCTGTTGATCGCCGACGAGCCGACAACAGCACTCGACGTCACCATCCAGGCCCAGATCCTCGATCTTCTGCGCCGCCTGCAGGCCGAGTTCGGCATGTCGATCCTGTTCATCACCCACAATCTCGGCGTCGTCGCCGAAATCGCCCATGACGTCGTCGTCATGTATGGCGGCCGCGTCGTCGAACAGGCGCCGGTCAACGACCTTTTTGCCCATCAGCGGCATCCCTATACCAAGGGCCTGCTCGCCTGCACGCCGAATGCCGCGCGCGATATCGATGCGTCAGGCGAGCGCCATGCGCTTTATTCGATCCCCGGCAGCGTCCCGCCGATCACATCGCTTCCGCCGGGCTGCGCCTTCGAGCCGCGTTGCGAATATGCGGTTGAGGCCTGCCGCGCAGCGCCGCCGGCGCTGGTCACCGCCGGGCGCGCCGGCTTCTCGCGTTGCATCAGGAGCGCCGAATTATGAGCGTCCCCATGCCAGAATCCCAAGACGCCAAGCCGCTGCTCAGCGTCCAGGGCCTGACCAAGCATTTCCCGGCCCGCAACGGCCGTATCGTCCATGCCGTCGAAGACGTCAGTTTCGATGTCTGGCGCGGTTCGACGGTTGGTCTGGTCGGCGAATCCGGCTCAGGCAAGACGACGGCGGGCCGCTCGGTGCTGCGGCTTGTCGAGCCCACTGGCGGCAAGGCGATCTTCGACGGCGTCGACCTGTTCACGCTGTCGCCCCGCGAGATGCGCGCCTATCGCCAGCGCCTCCAGATCGTCTTCCAGGACCCGTTCTCCAGCCTCAACCCGCGCATGCGCATTTCAGCGATCATCAGCGAGGCGCTCGACGCGCGCGGTTTTCCGCGCGGCAAGGCGCGCGCTGAGCGCATCGCCGAACTTTTGACGCTTGTCGGCCTGTCGCCGGACCACGCCACACGTTATCCGCATGAATTCTCCGGCGGCCAGCGTCAGCGCATCGGCATTGCGCGTGCACTTGCGGTGGAGCCGGAATTCGTCGTCGCCGACGAGCCGGTCTCCGCACTCGACGTGTCGGTGCAAGCGCAGGTGCTCAACCTGCTCGGCGAATTGCAAAAGAAGCTCGGGCTGACGCTGCTGTTCATCGCGCACGACCTGTCGGTTGTCGAATATCTCTGCGACGAGGTCGTGGTGATGTATCTCGGCCGCGTCATGGAGCGCGGCCCGAGCAAAACCGTCTACGCGGCCCCCCGCCACCCCTACACCAGGGCGCTGCTTGCAACCGCACCGGTGCCCGATCCGACGCGCCGCCGTACCCATGTTCCCTTGCAGGGCGACATCCCGAGCCCGATCAACCCGCCGTCGGGCTGCGTCTTCCGCACCCGCTGCCCGGAAGCGATCGCCGCCTGCGCCGAAATCATCCCGCCGGTCGAGCATGTCGGTGGCGGGCACCATGTGGCCTGTATCCGCCACAGCGAACCAACTGCCTGACTGGAGTACGCATATGACCTTTTCCGAGGCTTTGAAGCGTCCGGAAAACACGCCCTACGACCGGCTCAAGGCGCTTGGAATTACGCTTCCAGGAGCGCCACCGCCGATCGCCAATTTCGTTACCCATGTGCAGGAGGGCAAGCTTCTGTTCTTGTCCGGCCAGGGTCCGACCGAAGGCGACGGCCGCCTGCATACCGGCAAGGTCGGCGCCGATGTGAACGTGGAAGCAGCCTATGGGCATGCACGGCTGACAGGCATCAATTTGATCGCCGTCATGCAGGCCGCTCTTGGCGATCTCAACCGCGTGCGGCGTGTGGTAAAGCTGCTCGGCATGGTCAATGCGACGCCCGACTTCGCCGATCATCCCTCGGTGATCAACGGCTGCTCCGATCTCTTCATCGAAGTGTTCGGGCAAAGCGGCGTCCACGCGCGCTCGGCGGTGGGCCACGGCTCCCTGCCCGGCCAGATCACCGTGGAAATCGAAGCCATCGTGGCGATTGATTAAGGTTTCATGAGATGAATATTCAAAACAAGAACGCCACGCCGAAAGACGATATCCGCAGCCGCCTCGGCTTGAGGCCGGTGATCAACGTCTCCGGCACCATGACCTCGCTTGGCGCATCGATCGTGGTGCCGCAGGCCGTCGAGGCTGTCTCGGCGATCCTCAGCGAATTCGTCGAGCTCGGCGATCTGCAGCGCCGCGCCAGTGCCGTGATCGCCGACCTGACCGGTGCTGAAGCAGGCTTCATCACCGCTTCCTGCTCGGCAGCGATYAGTCTCGCGGTTGCGGCCGCCATGACCGGGCCCGACCTCGCCGCGATCGAACGCCTGCCAGACACGACCGGCCTCAAGGACGAGGTGCTCATCCAGTCCGGCCATTTGGTGAGCTACGGCGCGCCGGTCGATCAGGCGATCCGCCTCACCGGTGCCAAGGTCGTGCCGGTCGGCCAGGCGACGAGCGCCTCGGCCTACCAGCTGCGCGGCGCCATCACCGATCGTACCGCATGCGCGGTCTATGTCGTATCGCATCACGTCGTCGACTACGGGCAGATCCCACTGAAGGTGTTCGCCGCCATCGCCCATGAACGCGGCGTGCCTGTCATCGTCGATGCGGCATCCGAATATGATCTGGCCGGCTTCCTCGCCGATGGCGCCGATCTGGTGCTCTATTCCGGCCACAAATTCCTCGGCGGCCCCACCTCCGGCATCGTCGCCGGGCCAAAGGAAAAGGTGCGCGACGTCTACCTGCAGAACCGTGGCATCGGCCGCGGCATGAAGGTCGGCAAGGAAGGCATCGTCGGCACGCTGGCCGCCCTTCAGGCCTGGAAGACCCGCGACCATGACGGTATTCGTGCCCGCGAGCGGAAGGCCCTCGACTGCTGGGTCGAGGCACTGGATGGAAGGGCCGGCATCACCGCCACGATCACTGCGGATCCGACCAACAATCCGCTCGATCGGCTGATGATTTCGGTCAATCCGGCTGAAGCTCGCATCACGGCCTGGGACCTGGCCGACAGGATGGGGACCGGGGACCGTCCGGTGATCGTGCGCGACCATGAGGTCGAACACGGCTATTTCTATCTCGATCCCTGCAACCTGCATCCTGGTGAGGAATTCGTCGTGGCGGAGCGGCTTGCCGAGGAACTTGACCGCGCGTGCGGCTCCAACGAGATCATCGCCACGCCGTTCGATGAAAGGCTGCTGGCGCGCGAGGCTGCGATCCTCAAATGGCCGGATTGACCTGTTCGMGCGCGTGCGGACACCCTACAATGCTTTCGACACAAATTCTGGATTCCCATGCCGAAAACTGTTGCAAAGCAAGACGATAGCCCCGCCGGCAGCGCTGAACCGCGCCGCTCGCGCACCAGCGGCATCGACCGGGCACTGCAGATTCTCGATTATCTGCAGATAGCGGAGCGGCCGGCAACGGCTTACGAAATCGCCCGCGACATCGGGGCACCGCTGTCGACGATCTACGTGATCGTCGACGACCTCGTCGAGAAGGAGCTGCTCGACCGCCACGATGGCGGCCTGTTGTGGCTTGGACCACGCCTCTATCACTACGGCCTGACCTATGCCCGCACGCTCGACCTGCTCAACGTGGCGGTCCAGGAGATGCACGAGCTTGCCTCGAATTCGGGCGAAACGATCCAGATTTGCGGCCGCGACGGCGACCAGATGGTCGTCCTTGCCATGCAGGAGGGCAAGGACCATTTCCAAGTCACCTCGCGCGTCGGCACGCGCAGCCCGCTCAACTGGACTGCGTCGGGCCGCATGCTGATCGGCCATCTGCCGGAAGCCGAGCGCCGCGAGATATTCGCCCGCTCGGCAACAGTCTCGCCAACAGGCCGCGCCGAAACCGACAAGGACGTCCTGGCCAAAACTGCTGCGGCCGCATTGGAAGAGGGCCTGTCGATCCAGGCCGGCGAGTCCGATTTCTCCGTGGCCTGCATTGCCGCTCCGGTCTGCGACAACCAGGGCGCCTGCCGCGCGACGATCTCGATCGTCGTGCCTGACATCAAGCTGAGACAGAAGAACCCCGACCTGATCGCGCTGGTGAAGGCAAGCGCTCGACGCATCGAGGCGCGGCTCGGCTGGCAGTCCAGTCGGTCGCAATGACAGTTTGCCCTTGCCAGGTGGCGCACTTATCCGGCCACCTCCCCGTCTGGGGCCAGTTTCATTCCGATTGAATCGGAATGCGACCCTATCCTTTTTGGCAGCATGATCTTTTTGCGAAAACCAGTTCCCCGGGATCGAGTTCCAGGGGGCCAGTCGAGCGTGGCACGCCGTCGGATCAGAGTTGGCCCGACTTGTCCAAACAGCCTTCGCGGCCTCGTTAAATGGATAGCGATTTTTCGATCGTCAGCGTCGTGCTCATGGTGGATAGAATAATAAAATTGACATTGCCGCCTGGAGAAGCTATCTAATATTTGTCGATATTTGCTTGTTTGATTTTTGTTATTGCACAATGACACTGTGCGTCGACGAACTTCCCTTCAAATAAAATCGCGATGTAACCCGCCGTGCAGTCGCATGGCGGTCGATTAATATTGCCACGAAAGGGGTTTGTCATGACCACTGGCACAGTGAAATGGTTCAATGCTACCAAGGGCTTCGGCTTCATTCAGCCTGATGATGGCGGCGCGGACGTGTTCGTCCACATCTCCGCTGTCGAGCGGGCCGGCATGCGCGAAATCGTCGAAGGCCAGAAGATCGGCTACGAGATGGAACGCGACAACAAGTCGGGCAAGATGTCCGCAGGCCAGCTGCGCGCTGCCTGAACGGGATTTGTGCCCTTCGGTGACCACGGATGTACTGGCACCGTCTTAGGGCGCGACTACCAACGAAGGCCAGGCAGTTTGCCTGGCCTTTTTCGTGACAGCGATCAGGCCTCTTTTCGAAACAGCAGGGATAACAAACATGACCCAGTCCCAGAGCAAGGCTCGAGAGCAGGCAGAGTCGGCCTTTGGCAAGACGCAATCGCAGTCTCTCGCCCGCAACCGCATCATCTCCGAGATCGACGCGGTTGTTCAGGAGCGCGATGAGAAGACCTTGCGGCTGCGCGCTTTGCGCAAAGAAAAAGAAGCCAGCGACCTTGCCGCCAGCTCCTCATCCGCTCGTACCAAGACCGTTGTCAAACGTTAGAACTCATCCCTAGGGACGCAAGGCGCTCCACGTCTTGCTTGGCTGCATTGTGCCATCCGAAAGTCGATTCCGATCTTTGCGCCGGTGCATTGTGGTCGGCGGTTTGCCGCCAGGCCACATGGAGAAGCGGCTCGAACCAAGGGTCCACATGGCAGCCGGTTGAAGCCGGGTATCGGCAAAAATCGGGCTCGGCCAAGAATCCCACCAAGTTTCAGTTTAAGTCGAATTTCGACTTTTTGTTCGAAGCACCACTCTTCGAGGCGCTGCCGTTGCCGGGCTTGTTGCCCCCCTTTACCAGCAAGATAGCCCCGCCTGGCGTCGCCTGGCTGCTGAGCGCAGGCTTGGCGGCGGTCTTTGCCACCACCGGTGCAGCGGCAAATGCCGCCGGCGTGATCATCAGCGACACCAGCGCCGCTGCAACAAACGTCTTCATCATTTAGCCTCCTTTTCATCGACCACCTGGCCATCAAAGGCGCGGGAGGGCACCGCTTCTCGCTTGGTGCCGGACCACGCCTGCGCCAAAACGCGGTCGCATACTGAAATGCCCGCAAACTTCCGACTTGGGCATACGGCAGATGCCGTATTTCGACCCGACGCCGGCAGGGGCTTCGAAGACTTGGTTAGCCGATGGTTTTTAAAATCGCACGGCGTCTCGGCGTGGCGATCTGTGACCTTCGCGGCGCTGCCGCAATCGTTCGGTTGCCGCGCTCAGAAAACGCTGTTTCTGCAAGCCAGAACGTGGAAGACCTTCCCACGGTTGGCACATTCTTTTGCCCTGAAAGCAGAAGTCGATGTCTCTGAGCCGTCTCGTTCCTTCGCACCCCCCTCTGGCCTGCCGGCCATCTCCCCCACAAGGAGGGAGATCACGCATTCATCGGCGCATCGCCCATTCACTCAAGTTGCAAGCAATTTCTCACCAGTGGCTCCGAGCTTGCAGGATGAGAGCCGCCGAGGACGTGACTAATGTCCCTCCTTGTGGGGGAGATGGCCGGCAGGCCAGAGGGGGGTGCGAAGGATCGCGACCTCTAGGATTGGCCTCATAAGGCGACATCCAGCTGTCACCATCTGTCAGCAACCACCGTGGATAGCCGTCCCCATTTCTCCACGCCCTCTCCACCTGCCGTGTCATTATCTCGCGATCTTCCACGGGACCCCGGTGCGCACCGGGCTCGGGGGGAAGCGCCGGTGCCGGGCTGGCAGGAGGTCGGTTCTCCTGCTGGGTGATGAGCCMCCAAGCCCGGGCCTTGCGGCGGCTGGCGGTGAAAGCCGAGGCGACTGAGCGGGGCAAGAACACCGGGCGGGGCGCGAACGTCGCGCCATACAATCATTATCGGAAGGCACGGCCTCGCGCCCCGCTTCCCGAACTACCTCCTGCAAGGGAGTGCTCTTTGACAATGGCCAGACCGGAAACGGGGCGTGGCGGTGAATAAGTGTGCCTCTCCTTCGCCCCGTCTACGGGGAGAGGGTCCCGGCAGGGGGATGAGAGGCAGCGCAAACGTCCATAGTCATCCCGGAAACCGGAGCGAAGCGCAGGTTATCCGGGATCCATTGACTGGATCATCGTGGAGCACGGCCGGGTCCTCGCCTATCGGTCTTCATAACCAACCCGCGAACCCAGGACCCGGCCGCGCCGGTCAATGGGTCCCGGGTCTCGCTGCGCTCGCCCGGGATGACGACGTGCGCCACTTCGCCTGTCCTTTTCGACCCGTCACGGTGAACAGCAACGGGCCGAAACCAGCAAACACGATATCGAGGCTGGCCTCATGTGGCCGCTGTCAACACGGATTTAGCTACTCAAACGCCCCCTCTTGGGCGGTTGTTGCGACGAATGGATCGGTCAATCGCGACAGCCTCCCTTGAAGAACGTTCAGGTCGACATCGCCCTCAATCCCGTCGATCCGGCCTTTGTCATGGTATTGCCAGTAGGTCCAATCCTCATGGCCGGGATGCTGGATCAGCGACCGCACCCAGCGCTCCCGGTCCGGCATTGCTTGAGCATAGGCATCGGCGGCTTCATCCGTCAGATAGATGATTGCCTTCTTGCCGAACGAAGCCTCGATGGGCGCGAGGAAGGTTGCCAATTCGGCTCTCAGCTGCTCGACGGTCGGGCGCCGCAGGCAGTTGCCGGTGAATTCGATATCGACTACGGGCGGCAGTAGCGATGGATCAAACGGCACGGTGTCGATGAAGTTGCGTGCCTGATCAGCACCGGGCCTGCAAAAGGTGAAGAAGTGATAGGCGCCAACAGCAAGTCCTGCCTTTCTGGCAGCAGCTAGATTGGCAGCGAAAAGCCTATCCCTGTGATCGCCACCCTCGGTCGCCTTGATGATGGCGAAGTCCACATCGTCGGCCGCAACACGTGCCCAATCGATATCGCCCTGATGATGTGAAACATCGATGCCGCGAACCGGGTATCTTTGGCGGTCCGGTGAGAAGCTTTTGAAATAAAGGTAGCCGGCGGCCGCCAAGACGCAACACAGTAGAAAGATTGCACCGGAACGGCGAAGCATCAAAAATGAAGCCTTGGCTATTCTATCTCTGGAGATCGACTTCGCCGCCAAACTAGCCAATATGAAGGCGGTCCGCTACGCAAACGGCCCTACCCCCGCTCTTTCAGCAAACGGCCCTTTTCGCGGTTCCAGTCGCGCTGCTTTTCGCTCTCGCGCTTGTCGTGCAGCTTCTTGCCGCGGCCGACGGCGAGCAGCATCTTGGCCATGCCGCGATCGTTGAAATAGATCTTGAGCGGCACGAGCGTCATGCCCTCGCGCTCGATGCTCTGGGCAAGCTTGGCCATCTCGCGCTTGTTGACCAGAAGTTTGCGGCGGCGCCGCGTCTCGTGGTTGAAGCGGTTGGCCTGCAGATATTCCGGCACATAAGAATTGATCAGCCAGAGTTCGCCGCCCTCGAACGAGGCGTAGGAATCCTGGATGTTGGCCTGGCCCAGACGTAGCGACTTGACCTCGGTGCCGCTCAGCACCATGCCGACCTCGAGCGTGTCGAGCACTTCATAGTTGAAGCGCGCCTTGCGGTTTTCCGCGGCGACCATGTTGTTGGGGTCGGACTTCTTGCCCTGGCTCATGATATTGAGGCCCGTTCTGCAACTCGCATGCGCGAGTCATATGTTGGTGTTTCCGAGAGCCGGAACACGGCGAAATATCCGCCGCGAACACGGCAGCGCGAAGACGCCTTCAGATGACCGCGAAAGCGGGTGTTCCCAAAGGGCTTCGCGCGGCTCAGTTGATGAGGCCGGCGTGCTTCATCGCCGCATCGATCTTTTMGGCGGTCGACGCCTCGATGGTCATCAGCGGCGAGCGCAGCACGTTTTCGATCTTGCCCAAGCGCGACAGCGCGTATTTGGCACCCGAAGCGCCGGGTTCGATGAAGATCGCCTTGTGCAGCGGCATCAGGCGGTCCTGCAGCTCGAGCGCCCTGTCCTTGTCGTTGGCCAGGCTTGCCTGCTGGAACTCGGCGCACAGCCTGGGCGCGACATTCGACGTCACCGAAATGGCACCGACGCCGYCATGGGCGTTGAAGCCGAGCGCCGACGCATCCTCGCCCGAGAGCTGGATGAAATCCTTGCCGCAGGTGATGCGCTGCTCGGAGACGCGCTCGACCTTGCCGGTCGCATCCTTGACGCCCGCAATGTTCTTGAAGTCATGCGCCAGGCGCCCCATCGTCTCGGGCATCATGTCGATGATCGAACGCGGCGGGATGTTGTAGATGATGAGCGGCAAGGTGGTTGCCTGGGCGACGGCCGCGAAATGCGCGTAAAGACCGCGCTGCGTCGGCTTGTTGTAATAAGGCGTGACGACCAGTACCGCGTCGGCGCCTACGCTTTCGGCATACTTGACCAGGCCGATCGCTTCTTCGGTGTTGTTCGAACCAGCACCTGCCACAACCGGCACCCGGCCACGCGCAACCTCGACGCAGATCTTGACGACCTGGCGGTGCTCGTCATGGCTCAGCGTCGGCGACTCGCCCGTGGTGCCGACCGGCACAAGGCCAGTGGTGCCCTCTGAAATCTGCCATTCGACGAGTTCACGAAAGGCTTTCTCGTCGAGACGGCCATTCTTGTCGAATGGTGTCACGAGCGCGGTAAGTGAGCCTCTCAGCATGTCGTCCAACTCCAGGAACCCTACGGTTTCGCGGTCTTTTTGATGTTGCCGGCTTTCTAGCCGAAAGCAGGGCCGCGCACCATAGTCTCGACACCAATTTGCGGCAAGTGTGACCGGTGCTTATATGGCTTGGAATTGAACGACCGCGCTAACCTTTCATTAACCCGCTCTTCACCAGATCAACCTAGGCTCGCGACATACGCCTTAGACTGTCACCTGCAAGGATATGGAATGACCAGGATCATTCCGGCTGCCAGGCCGCATCATATAGCGCTTTTGAGCGCCTTCATTGCCCTGGCCCCCGTCCCCGCCGGCAGTTCGAGCCTTGACCCGCAGGCGACGTCAGCGCTTCCCTTTGCCAGCATCGGCAAGGGCGATGCCGTGCGTGCGGCCTTCGGCACCATCGATCAATTGAAGAACGGGCTCAACGCGCTTTCGAGCGGCGATCTGGCGCAGGCGCGGACCATCCGCGATGCCCTGCCCGCGACCGCGCTCGACCGCCACATCCTGATGTGGGCGATCGCCATCAATGGCGGCGACAAGGTGCCGAGTGCCGACATTGCCGCAGCAGCGCAGGCCCTGCCCGGATGGCCGGGCCTCGCCACGCTTCGCCGCAACAGCGAACGCGCCATGGCGCGCGAAAACCCAGGCCCCAACATCGTCGTTTCAGCCTTCGCCGGCAGTGAGCCGCAAACGATCGAAGGTGCTTTGCTGCTCGCCCGTGCCCAGATGGCACTCGGCAATCCCAAGGCGGCGCTGGCCGTGCTTCAGCCTTATTGGCGCAACGAAAAGCTGGAGCCCAAGGACGAAGCGGCTGTCATCAAGGAGTTCGGCAGCCTCATCCCGGCCGCCGACCACCGCATCCGCATGGAAAAGATGCTTTATGCCGACAGGGTGAATTCGGCCGTCCGCATCGCCGACCTTGCTGGCGCCAAGGCCCTCGCCGACGCCTGGATTGCTGTGATCAAGGGCGACAAGAAGGCACCGGCGCTGCTCGAAGCCGTACCGGTAAACCAGCGTTCGGCGGCTTATTTCTTTGCCAAGTCGCGCTATCTGCGCAAGCAGGAGAAGTTCGCCGACGCCGCTGCCGTTATGCTCAAGGCCCCGAAGGACCGCGCGGCACTTGTCGATCCCGACGCCTGGTGGATGGAACGTCGCGTGTTGTCGCGCGAATTGCTCGATGAGGGCGACGTCAAGAGTGCCTACCGGATCGCCGCCGCGCATTCGGCGGAAAGTGCGACCAATGCCGCCGATGCAGAATTCCATGCCGGCTGGTATGCGCTGCGCGGCCTCAACGACGCCAAGCTTGCTTCGGGTCACTTTGAGCGCATCGCCACGATAGCCGGCAGCCCGATCTCGCTGTCGCGCGCCTATTATTGGCTTGGCCGCGCCGCCGAAGCCGGCGGACCAGGCACTGCGAAGGATTATTATGCGCGCGCCGCGACCTACGGCACGACCTTCTACGGCCAGCTTGCCGCCGAACGAATCGGCCGCCAGGCGCTCAACGTTGCCTATCCCACGCCGACCGCCGCCGATCGCCAGGCATTTTCGCAACGCGAGGCGGTCAGCGCGATCACGCGGCTGGAAGGCTCGGGTTACGCGCCCTACGCCGAGATGCTTTACCGCGACCTCGCCGCGCAGTTGAACAGCCCGGGCGAACTGGCGCTTCTGGCCGTCATGGCGGAAAAGCAAGGCAATCACTATCTGGCGCTGCGCGTCGGCAAGATCGCTGCACAGCGCGGCCTCGACATTGGTGCGCTGTCGCATCCGATCGGCGTCATCCCCGCCTCGGCCAATATTTCAGGTTCAGGCAAGGCATTGGCCTACGCGATTGCGCGCCAGGAGAGCGAGTTCAAGGTTTCGGCCGTCTCGGGTGCCGGCGCGCGCGGGCTGTTGCAATTGATGCCGGGCACCGCCAAGGACTTGGCGAAGAAGGCCGGCATGGCCTATTCGCAAGATCGCCTCACCACCGATGCCGCCTACAATGCCACCTTGGGCGCGACTTTCCTTGGCCAGCAGCTCAGCCGCTTCAATGGATCCTACATTTTGACCTTCGCCGGCTACAACGCCGGACCGCGTCGGGCGGACCAGTGGATCGCTAGATATGGCGACCCGCGCGGCAAGGATCTCGACACCGTCGTCGACTGGATCGAACGCATCCCGTTCTCCGAGACCCGCAGCTACGTCCAGCGCGTCATGGAGAACTATCAGGTCTACAAGATGCGCCTTTCGGGCAGCTACGACATCAATGGCGACCTGGTGAACGGCCGCTGAGGCGGTGCCCACGTTTGACCTCTCGCGGCCGCCTCGGTAACTAGTCGAGGCGACACGACGAGCGTTGCATGGGGGAGAAGCGGCGCGATGGTCAACGAAGACGGCTTTTCGGACTTCTTTTATGCGTCGCAGGACGGCCTGAAGCTGCACGCGCGGCTCTATGGAGCCGGCAATCCTGGCCTGCCGGTCGTGTGCCTGCCCGGCCTCACCCGCAACGCCCGCGATTTTCACGAGCTTGCGCTTCATCTCGCCAACGAACTCGAAAAACCGCGCCGAATCATATGCTTCGACTATCGCGGTCGTGGCCAATCGGCCCACGACCCGAACTGGCAGAACTACAATGTCGGCATAGAGGCGGCCGATGTCATCGCTGGCCTTGATGCGCTCAACGTCGATCAAGCAGCCTTCATCGGCACTTCGCGCGGCGGGTTGATCATCCATGTGTTAGCCGCCATGCGCCCTGCCCTGATCAAGGCCGTCGTGCTCAATGACATCGGCCCGGTCATTGAGCCGGTTGGGCTTGCCCATATTCGCTCATATCTGGAGAACGCGCCTCGCCCGGCGGACTTCACTGATGCGGTGCGAATTCAAAAAGCCGTCCACGGCGGTTCGTTTCCCGCGCTGACGGAAGCCGACTGGCAGCGGTTCGTCGGCGCCATCTATCGCAGCGAGGATGGAAAGCCGGTCGCCGACTTCGATCCAGCACTGGTCAATACCGTGCTGGCGATGGACCTCACCCAGCCCCTGCCGGATTTGTGGCCGCAATTCGAAGCACTCGCGTCAGTGCCCATGCTCGCGATCCGCGGTGCGAACTCACGGCTGTTGTCAGTTGCAACCGTCGAGGAAATGCACCAGCGCCATCCGGGGCTAGAATCGGTCACGGTCGAGGGCCAAGGCCACGCACCGTTTCTGGAGACGGGGGTGTTGCCCGCAAGAATCGCCAACTTCTTGCGCAGAGCGGACGCTTAGGCGAACTCGGCCGCGGGCGAAGACTGAGCAACCTACTTACTTCAGTACCAGATACCGCAAAACGCCTTGCGCGATTGGTCAGGACGACGACGCCAAGATGCTTGGCGGCGCGACACTTGGCACCCCTGCAATCATAGGCCGTCCAAAACGAAAAAACCCGGCGGTTGCCCGCCGGGTTTTCCTCAGATCAGCTCTAGAGCTGATTAGAATGCTGCGTCGAGACGCAGGAAGCCGCTGAAGCCGCCGCCATTGCGCTGGTCGAAGGTGTCGCCGTCGAAATAGTTGAGAGCGAGCTTGGCATCGAGGTTCTCGACGATGTTGTAGTCGATGACCGCACCGACCGAGTAGTCGTTGTTGCCGCCCTGGGTGAAGTTGCCGAGGTTGTCATCGTGCGCATCGCCGAAGTACTGACCGCCGAAGCCGACTGCCAGCTTCTCGTTGACCTGGTACTTCAGGTAACCAGCGATCGTCCAAGCGTAGCCGACATACTCGCCGCCCTGGAACTCATTGACCGAACCGGTGGGGTTGATGGACCAGAAGGTCGGGCCCGACTCGTAGCCTGCGAGGACCTGCAGGGTCAGAGCGTCGGTTGCCTTGAAGTTGCCGATCGCCTTGAGAGCGAATTCGCCGTAGGCATCATCATAGCCGCCGTACAGGTTGAGCGAACCCCAGCCCTGCGTGATGGCGACCTTGCCGACGACCAGCGGGACGTAGTCGAAGTTGTCGGACTCTTCTTCCAGGCCGAGCGACACTGCAATGCCGTTGCCGGCGTCGAAGGTGTAGCGGATCTGGTTGACACGCGCACCGCCGCCCGAATCGAACTCGCCGTCGAGGTCGCCGTCGAACAGGGTGTCGGTGTGACCGACGAGCAGGCCGCCGAGCTCAAAGTAGGCATGACGGAGAGCCGTGCCGCTTTCGCCCTTAATACCGCGCCAGAAGTCGCCCGGCTCACCCTCAGGCAAGGTCCCGGTCGCATTCTGAGTGTTGGTCCAGCCGCCATTGCCCTGGATGCTCGCCTGGAACTCGATGTAACGACGGAACGTGCCGTATTCGGTTTCCGAACGAGCATCGAACTTCAGACGGGCCAGGGCATTCTTGTTCCAGCCGTCTTCACGGATGTTCGAAGCACCGAAGATCTCGTAACGAACGAGGCCGCCGATCTTGAGGCAGGTCTCGGTGCCGGGGATGTAGTAGAAGCCCGCGCCGTAAACGTCGCAGATGCGGACGTATTCCATTGGTTCCGGCTCAGCGACGACGACAGCGTCGGCCGCACGAGCGCCGGAGACTGCGAGCAGAGCCGCAGCGGAGCCGAGAAGAAGGCTCTTAATGTTCATTTTCTGACCTCCAGTCAAAAGTTTCATAAGAGGGTCTGGGTATTTTTTGCTGAAGGACAGCGTTCCCTGCCCCATCCCCGTTTGAAAAAGATGCGCACCGCGCTCCCTCTTCAACACCGACATTACCCATGAGCCGCTGCGGTTCAACAACCAACGCAATCCGCAAGGGGCTCTCGGCGTGCTATCGCCAGGCGTTGTTGCACAAAAGACACGATTTGATGCCCCCCATAAAGAAGTCATTAAGATATGGCGCCATTTGACGGCGGCTTTCACGCTCCGCAACGCATCTACCCTAGATGTCGTGGCGACGAGTCGTGAATGATCGAGCGTCCATTGGCGCCTCACAGACACCGACGATTCGTTGGCTGCGACCACCAGGCGACGCTTTTTATGTAGATTGTCGCAAAGGCTTGTTGATTGTGCCGCTCCTTTTCTTTATCCAGCGGCGCAACGGAGAGGTGGCCGAGTGGTCGAAGGCGCTCCCCTGCTAAGGGAGTAGAGGTCAAAAGCTTCTCGTGGGTTCGAATCCCATCCTCTCCGCCAGCCTCAGGCTGCCACCTCCAGAGAAATCTAAAATCGCCAAATATTTCAAACGCTTGCGATCCAATTGCCGGCGACGCGTTTCCGTTTCCACGTCTCTACTGACGCGTTTTTCGGCTTTCGGTCGCGATTCTGACTGGAGGTCAGAAAATGAACATTAAGAGCCTTCTTCTCGGCTCCGCTGCGGCTCTGCTCGCAGTCTCCGGCGCTCGTGCGGCCGACGCTGTCGTCGTCGCTGAGCCGGAACCAATGGAATACGTC